>JAWODE010000175.1:0-7055 GCA_046483455.1 Candidatus Hydrogenedentota bacterium
ACCATCTCGACCCGGCACACCTCGGCGTTACGTTGGTCCGGCGCCTCAACCAGTCCCATGTGATGGGACGTCAGCGCCAGCAAGCGGCTCGTATTGCGGATGACCTCGTCAGCATCGTCGAGCTTTCGTGAAAGCTCGCCTTGAATACGGGCCCGCTCCGCAACCGTCAATTCCTGCACGTTCATCAGGAAATCAACGTAATACCGGTAACCCTTATCGGTCGGAACACGCCCCGAACTTGTATGCAGCTGGCGCAAATAGCCGGCTTCTTCCAGGTCGGCCATCACGTTTCGCACCGTCGCCGCGCTCACGTCCAGGTCAAAGCGCCTCACAATGGCACGCGACCCCACCGGCTCAGCCGTGGTGATGTAGGTATGCACCACCGCCTGGAGAATGAGCCGTTCGCGGGGGCTAAGCTGTTCTGCGCCGTGTTCCAAGACTATCCGAGCCTCGCACTTAGCACTCAGCCTTTTCGAGTGCTAATAGCGTGCGGAGTCTATCATACACAAAGGTGTGTGTCAAGAAATAGCCTGGGAAGCGCAACTTGAGCGACAAAAACATAACCCATTTCCATATAGAGTGTTAAGGCGGGCGTCCTATGGAAATCAAAGCCCTTTCGGCGGTTGACTTTGTACAGGGCCGAACGTACTATGAGCCCGGCTGGAATGGCTTAAACAGGCGAAATGATGGAAGTTGGAATAGATATCGGCCCCTTGACGCCTGCACGCACCGGTGTAGGGAATTATTGCTACTACCTTGTCAAGCATTTGCTTCGGGGCGGCGGCGAGCTGGAGCTAAAAGCCTTTTCGACGGGATTGCACCGTCCGGACGCCAAGCAATTCGGCGAGCGGCTTTTTCACCGCCATATCCCCGTGCCTACGCGGGCAGCCTACCGCGTGTGGGAAACCCTTCACTGGCCCCCTGTGGACACCCTCCTTCAGGGCGTAGACGTGTACCATGCAACGAATTTTTTTCTGCCCCCGACCGCCTCCGCAAAACGGGTGGTCACCATTCACGACTTGACCTTTCTGGCCGCCCCGGAGCTCTGCAGTCCGAAAATCGTAGGGCCTTTTTCGCGAAGCATCGGCCGGTTCGCCCGCGAAGCGGATGCTATATTGACCTATTCCAAGGCCACAACGCACGACATCGTCGAGCAATTCGGCGTTCCCTCTGAAAAGGTAACGGTGGCGCCCCTGGCCGTAGATGAAGATTTTCAGCGACTACCGCGCGCGGAAGCGCAGGCACACGTGAAGCAAGAGTACGGTGTGTCAACGCCATATCTCTTGTTTGTAGGCACTATCGAGCCGCGCAAAAACGTGCCAACACTCCTGAAAGCCTTCGCGACGATATGCAGAGATATCCCGCACCAGCTTGTGCTGGCCGGAGCGACGGGCTGGAATCCTGAACCGTTCAACCGGGCGCTGGCGGAAACGAATCTCGGAGACCGTCTCAAGCAGACAGGATATGTAAGAAATCACGCGGAACTGGCCGCATTCTATTCCGCCGCGGACCTTTTTGCCTTTCCGTCGTACTACGAAGGCTTTGGACTCCCCGTTCTCGAGGCGATGACATGCGGATGCCCGGTCGTTGCGGCGGACAACTCCGCCATACCCGAGGTGACCGGCGATGCGGCCGTGCTGCTGCCCGCTGATGATGCCGATTCCTGGGCAGAAACGTTGAAAACCCTCCTCGAGAATACGGGACAGCGGGAAACCCTGTCCGAAGCAGGAAAGCGGCGAGCCGCCACCTTTTCGTGGCAAGACTGTGCGGCGCGCACGGCCGAAGTCTACCGGAGTGTCGCGACATGCGGATAATCGTAGATGGAACCCAAGCCGGGAACCGAAGCGGGACGGGGGAATATACGCTTCAGTTGGCCCTATGGCTTCCGCACATCGCTCCGGACCTCGAAATCACTTTTGCGTGGCCTGACGACGTCGTGCCGCCTCCGAACGTGCCCATTCTGCGGTTTCGGCGCCGGGGTCCGCGAGGTCTTCAGTACTTGTTTAACCGAAGCGAGTGGTTGAAATCGGCGGACCTGGTGCATTATCCGGCAAGTGTGGGCCACCCGGGGAGTCTCGCCCGTGCGGTGGTCACCGTGCATGATGTGAGTTACCTGGTGAATCCTGCTTGGTTCCGGCGGCGCCATGCTTTGTATTATCGCGCCATGATCTCGCGGAGCGCACGAAAGGCGGCCGTGATCATTGCGGACTCTGAAATAACCGCCTCGGACCTGCAGGAGCGACTGGGCATCCAGCGGGAGCGCATCCGTGTCATCCCGCTGGGAGTGGATGTCATGTTCCGGCCCTCTCCCGCAGACGATGTCGAGCGTGTATGCAAACAGCACGGCCTCCCCGACAAGTTCCTGCTGTTTGTCGGGACCCAGGAACCACGGAAGAATCTTCCCCGTCTCGTCGAGGCCTTCGCGCAAATTGCGCATGAGATTCCCCATTCCCTTGTGCTTGCCGGCCGTTCGGGATGGAAATGCCGAGCGCTACGCCGCGCCCTTGCACGGCCGGAATTGCACGAGCGCATCATCACGCCGGGGTTTATAGCCCGAGAAAACCTTCCCGCTCTCTTGACTGCCGCGGACGGATTCGTGTGGCCGAGTTTGTACGAGGGATTCGGCCTTCCTCCTCTCGAGGCTATGGCATGCGGTACGCCAGTGCTAACGTCTAACACTGCCAGTTTGCCCGAGGTCGTAGGAGATGCGGCTCTTATGGTAGACCCTGAAAACAGCCGGGATATTTCAGCAGGAATCAAAAGGCTCGTAACAGACGCGTCTTTGCGCGATACGCTCCGTCAAAGAGGTTTGAAACGCGTGGGCGCGTTCACGTGGCAACGCACTGCCGAGTTAACTGCTGACGTCTACCGCCAAACGTTGGCCGGACATGCCCAACCATGAAGATTCTCCATGTATACAAAGACTTCGATCCGCCGGTACGGGGCGGCATGGAGCGGCACATCGCCCTAAGCTGCCGCTATCAGCGCCAATGGGCGGACGTCGAGGCCCTCACCTGCAGCCGGTCGATACACACGCGCGTGATGGAGCGTGACGGCACCCGAGTGACCGAGGTGGGTGAGTGGGGCCGCTTCCAGAGTGCGCCTATATCCCCCCTTTTCCCCTACTACCTCCGGAAAATCCGTGCGGATATGCTCGTGGTCCATGTCCCGAATCCGACCGCCGAGATAGGGTACTTGATGGCCCGGCCTTCGGGCACGCTCGTGGTCCGGTACCACAGCGACGTGGTCCGTCAAGCCGCGGCAATGCGCGTTTACGGACCCATTCAAATGCATTTTCTGCGAAAAGCTGGTATTATTATTCCCACCTCGGAGCGCTACGTGGCCACTTCGCCTACGTTGGGCGAGGTGGCGGACCGTTGTAAGGTTGTGCCACTCGGCGTTGTCCCCCAGGAGTTTCAGAACCCCGACGCGGCCAATGTCAAACGCCTTCGCGCGACGTATGGGGGGGATTTTGTGTTGTTTGCGGGCAAACACCGCTATTATAAGGGATTGGAGTACCTGATACGTGCTGCCTCCCATATTCGCTGTCCGGTAGTGATTGCAGGCGACGGTCCGGAACGGGAACGTTGCCGTCGGCTAGCATCCGAATCCGGGGCAGCAATTCATTTTCCGGGGGAATTGTCGCAATCAGACCTGGTAGACCATTTGCACGCCTGCGCGCTGGTTGCGTTTCCATCGGTTGCACGAAGCGAGGCTTTCGGGATCGGTATTCTGGAGGCGCACGTGTGCGGAAAGCCGGTGGTGGCAACGCGCCTTGGCACGGGGGTGGAATTTGCGAATCTCGACGGCAAAACGGGGCTGAATGTTCCGCCGCGAGACCCCATGGCACTGGCAGAAGCGGTCAACCTTCTGCTTGCGGATTCGGAAAAACGTCAACAAATGGGCGATTTTGCCCGGAAACGGGTACTCGAGGATTTTCAAAGCGAGACCGTAGCACGGCGAGAGTTCGAACTATATCTGGCTGCCCACGAGCAGTCACAGGAATAGGACACACGGGCGAAGATGCAAACACAGACGAATTGGTATCTGGTCTATGCCGTCACCCTCGGGCTATCGTTTGGGATTTGCATGGGCCTGACGGCGGTATTGCGCCACCTTGCGCTACGTTGGCACATTCTGGACCACCCAGGCGATCGAAAGGTACAAAAGCGCTCGGTGCCGCTTCTTGGAGGGGTTGCCATCGTCATCACCTTCTACGTGATGATTATGGGGAGTCTCCTCTTGGTTCAGCCCGTCCGCGAGTTCGGTATTCAATGGCTTGATACCCACGTCTTCCAGTTTCTCGGCAAAGACCACGAAATTAAACTCTTGGGCATCTTCGCAGGCGGCATCCTGATAGCTTTACTTGGTCTGACCGACGACTTACAGGCTCTGCGGCCATGGCTCAAATTGCTTGGTCAATGTGTGGCCGCGGCCGTACTTGTCCTCAGCGATATGCAGTTGAATCTTTTTTCTGAACAGTTGCTTGGACCCGCGGCCGCCGGTCTTGTTTCCGCCTTCTTCACCATCCTATGGGTTGTTTTCCTGACGAATTCGATGAATCTTCTTGATAATATGGACGGGCTCAGCGCGGGGGTGGCGGCGATTGCAGCGTTTTCGTTTTTTATTTGCGCCTTGCACACGGATGAGGCCTTCATTTGCGTTTTGCTGATGGTGTTTGCCGGTTCAGTGCTTGGATTCCTCGTTCATAATTTGCACCCCGCCCGTATTTATATGGGCGATACCGGGGCTATGTTCTGTGGATACATCCTCGCGACGGTGTCGATACTCATCACCTTTTACGACGAGAGTACTCCCTCGCGGGTAGCCATTGCCGCGCCGTTGCTGGCCTTGAGCGTTCCGATTTTTGACACGGTGAGCGTAGTATACATCCGCTGGCGTGCGGGGGTACCGATATTTCAAGGCGACCGGCGGCACTTCTCGCACCGGCTGGTCAACATCGGCATGACTCAACAACAAGCAGTGGAATTTATTTACCTGGTTGCCGCCGTGACCGGCTTGGGCGCGGGTCTCCTCCGGCAAGTGAACAGGGTGGGCACCATCATCATCCTGGCGCAAACCTTTGGACTCTTCCTGCTCCTCGTCCTTATTATGAGCGCGGGCAGCAAACGTTGGCGGAATCACGCAAGTGAAACAGCAAAAGCACAAGAAACACCGCGCGGCACACGCCCCTGATCCCGCCTCGTCCGCGGACACAGCATCTCCTTCAGCGGCTCAGGCACAACACCAGGAGGACATGGCGGAGCTGATAACCGCGCTGGTACTGGGAGGCTTGGCGCTGTTACGCCCATGGCACGATGGTATGGCGTTGCCCGCCATCAACGACTATTACATCTGGGCGCAGGTTGTCCTGTTTGCCCTGGTATCCGCGCGGTTACTGGTGCGCGGCGAGCCCTTGCGTTCCCCCCTACTTATCACCCTGTTTGCTGCGTTTATCGGGGTAGCGGTTCTGTCCACGCTCGATACCGCGCAGTACAACAACAGCTACCGGGCCCTAATTGTATGGTGGGGGCATTTTTTTCTGTTCGTCGTTGCGGCGCAAACCCTTCGCCAACCGCGCAGTTTTGCGATTGTCCTGTCTGGATTCGTTGCTGGAGCCCTCGCGGAAGCGGTGTTCAGCGTGATGCACCTCAAGTATTACATTCCCCTCGTGCGCGACCGCGTCAAGATGGACCCCAGTCTCGTGCAGCGGTACTTCAGCGCGCCGGAGCTCAATCCTGAAATCGCCCGGCGTCTTAATACCAATCGCGCCTTCGGGACATTCCTCTTCCCCAACGCGCTGGCCGGTTATATGGTCCTATGCGTACCCTTTGCACTTGGAGCGGGAGCTTACAGCATACGAACCCTTCGCGCATTACTGCAGCGCACCGCCGAAAGACCTCCAAAACGGAACCCCACCGAGGCCGCGGCCACTGGATTCGTTTCCTGGGCAATAACCCTTGTCATTGCGTATACCGCCCATTCCTTCTTTTTCGCCGTGGCCTACCGCGACGCTCCGATGTCCGCTCATTGGATACAGTGGATCCTGTCCGTAGGCCTATTTCCTTTGACGGTGGGAACCATTCTCTACTTCGTTACAAAAAAACATGGCGTGCTCGCGGCTTTGTGGACCGTTGCGGCGTGTGTTCTGCCGGTTTTCGCCATGGCGACGTTCCTGGCGCTCTTTTACAGCTACTCGCGCGGGGGGATGCTGGCGTTCGTGGCAGCAACGCTCTTTACGGGGGGCTTGCTCTTTGTTCTTTTGCGAAAACCTCGGCTTCTACCGGCGCGCTGGACAGGCGTAGCCCTTCTCCTGCTTGCCTGCGTGGTTCTCATATCGACAATGGACACCCAGGCAGCAACGCGCCCCTCGTCCGAGTTAATCACAGAGGGCGTCGACATGACGATCGGCGAGTTAGCAAACCCCGCGACTATGCTCTTGCGCGTGACGTATTGGCGGACGGCACTCTACATGATCGCCGACAACTTCTGGACGGGCGTCGGGCCGGGCAATTTCGGCGTGATGTATCCCCGCTACAAATACGTCACGGCGGGCGAAACGAAACATGCCCATAACGATTACCTCCAGGTCTTCGCCGAAACCGGTATTTTGGGCGCTCTCGTCTTTTATGCATTTTGGGCTGTGTTTGTAGTGGCCGGACTCCGCCGTCTCGTTCAAATGCGAAGCTCTCCGCGATTGTGGTTATTGGCGGGATTGTTTGCGGGCGTGTTTGCCTTTCTCCTGCACGCGGTGGTGGATTTCGACTTCTTCAATCCCAGCTTGGCAACTGCTGCTTTTTTGTTGTCGGGTCTCTTCTGCGCCGCTACGACGAATCCTCCACCCCAAGAACCGACCCATGGCTATGCCCGCCCGATAGCGGTCGTATTTCTCGTGTTGAGCGCTATCGCGTTGACGGCAAGCGTACGGGTGCATCGCGCGGACGCGCTAGCAGGCAGCGAACCGGAGTTTCGAACGAAGCTCTTGGCCTCCCAATTCTTTGTCTTTGACGCGCCCGAACGGTATGCCGATGACCGCCAAGGCGCCAATATCCCTT
>JAWODE010000247.1:0-15828 GCA_046483455.1 Candidatus Hydrogenedentota bacterium
CCCCTATTTCCACGCCCAATTCCGCCGGGTCAATCCCTTGCCCAAGAAAGAGGTGTACACCATCGTCGATGGCATCCGCGGCGACGGCCATTACGTTGGCACCTATCTTGCCCACGGTGCAAACAGCCCCGGCTGGTGGGGGGAAGGCGAGATCAAGTTTTACATCGACGGCGACGACGAGTTCCCCACCATTTGCGGCACGGGTGAAGAAGACTACTTCTGCGGTTCCTATGGCTACAACGAGCACCGCGACGGCGACGTCTATACGTACGAGAGCTTTACCACCCCCTATACCGGTTTCTATCATGTCCCGCATGAGGGAGCCCAGCGGCGGTTCGGCCAATACCGTTGGCACATCACCGACCCCGTCCGCTTCGAAGAAGACCTGCGCATCACGATTCAAAGCCTGGGCTGGCAGAGTGAAGGCCGGTACTTGCCTCTCGAGGACGACCTCGCATCCGTCGCCTATTGGTATCAGATGGAGCCCCACAACCCCTTCCCCGAGCTCCCGGAGCAGGAAAAACTCATCATAGAAGACTAAGAGCCATTTCGCGGCGCTGACTTCGCAAGAAGCTCCGCCATCGTGAAGCAGCGGGACTTATGGGACCTATAGGACATATGAGATTTATAGGTCCCATAGGTCTTCTTATTCCCCTTCCTCCCATTACTTCATTGGGGCCGGCTCCCCCTTAGGACGCGGTCCCTCAAAGCCTCAGCCCAATTGAACCAAATTTACGCGCGGAGTATAGTCCCTCCACATATTTTTCGTCACACATCAGCCCAAGGAGAACATCCATGCACGCGCGTTTTGAAGCGATTCTGGTTCTGGCGGCAATTGTCATGATGGTGGGGATTCAGCCGAGTGCGCACGCCGATCCCCAGGAGGTTATCCCCATCTGGACCAGCACTCCACCCGAAGCCAAAGGCTCGGAAGACGCCGACATTCCCGCCCTCGGACTCTACCCTCTGAAAACGAGCGCGGCGGTTCCCGCGGTGGTGGTGTGTCCCGGTGGAGGATATGGTGGTCATGCAATGGACCACGAAGGCGAGCAAATCGCACAATGGTTGAACAAGAACGGCCTGGCGGCCTTCGTGCTCAAATACCGGTTATCGCCCTACCGCCACCCCGTGCCCCTTACCGACGCCAAACGCGCCATGCGCCTGGTACGCGCGAATGCAGACACCTGGAACGTCGACCCCGCCCGTCTCGGCATCATGGGGTTCTCTGCAGGCGGACATCTCGCTTCGACCGTATCGACCCATTTCGACCGGGGCGAGGCCTCGGCCGCGGACCCGGTCAATCGCCAGAGCGCCCGCCCCGATTTCGCGATCCTGTGTTACCCCGTCATCACGCTCGAACCGCCCTATGCCCACATGGGCTCTCGCCGGAACCTCCTCGGCGACGACCCGCCGGAAGAATTGGTCGAAAAGCTGTCAAACCACAAGCAAGTCACCGATCAGATACCCCCAACGTTCCTGTTCCACACGGCGGACGATCCGGGCGTGCCCGTGCAGAACAGTCTGCTCTATTTCAGCGCCTTGCGCGAACACAACGTGCCTGCCGAAATTCACGTGTACGAACACGGCCGCCATGGCGTGGGCCTCGCTCCCGATATCCCCGAGCTGGCGACTTGGCCTACGCTATGCATCGACTGGCTGCGTGTCCGGGGAATTCTCAACGAATAACCCCCTCGCATGTTGCACAGGCAATCCGGATCCCCTCGGTGAATGGAATCAAAGAACGAGCACGGCAATGGTTCGAGGGGAAGTTTGCCATTCCTCAAATGCTACGCTATCCTCAAAACGCGCAGCGAGAATGAACGTAAACCAAGTGTTTTTATAATTCTTTCACCATGATCGCACTGTCAAACAACCGACGGTTATTCAGCTCTTTTTTCCTAATCCTTGCGGCTGCGTGCATAGCAATTTCTTGCGTGTTCATATACGCAGGGCACCGCTATTTCCTATACAGGCTCGCGACATGGCAACTTACCGCATTGGCTGTTGTGGGCACGCTTTCCTTCACCTTTGCCTTCGTAAATACCATCCGTCTTCTGCATCATCAGAAACGCCTCCATATGGCTGCATACATAACGGCTGGCGCTGTCCTGATTGTTGTCTTGATCACTGGCACGGTGATGTTCATAGAACTCCTTCGGTTTCACGCTTTTGCCTTCGAAACCAACGTGGACGCGCTCATTCAGGAATCGAAGACTCTCGCCAAACGCGCACAAGCTTATGATTCCGAAAACGTGCTCTCGTCACTTCCAGAAAACCCTGCAAACGGATTCTATTACCGCTTTGATATGCACTTGGATGACGCCACAATCGATCAACCCGAACCAAATCGAGACTCGCGGGCTACAGCAGGAAAAAATCTTTCTACCTCGGATTTCGATTATGTTGAAGACGGCGGGGAACCCTATTGGGTTACAAAAGGGCATCTAGACATGCCCCGCGACGACCTCATGCATATGGCCGTAACCTTGGTCGCTCATGACGCCGCGACCGTCGAGATCAAATGGAAAAGCCAAGTTGATCTCGGGGAAACACCAGAAGAAGAAAAAGCATTAGCCGACACCTACGGCCGCCTCAGACTCCATCTTTCCGGAGATGGGCAAAGCCACACGTATCTTGTGAAGGCCAGGGATATTCTGACCGCGCCCACCTTTCGCGATATCTGCCAGAAACTGTTTTTCATACCCTCGAATCCCGATGACGTCGACTTATTATCCGTCCGTCTCGTGACGAACCGGGAATATTTCGGTGACCAAGCCCTTGGCACGGATGCTTATCATAAGGCCCGCAACGAACGCCGCTGCGGGATGTTCGCCCGCGCCCCCGTGACGCTCACTTTTCCTCTTCAACTGCCTTCGCAAGAGACAAAGCTCGCGTTTGGTGTCGCATGCGTCACCGCGGAAACAGAGCTCCGCTTCACTGTAACCTCCATAGCGCAGAATCAGCGCGTAGAACTTTGGTCGCAACCTGTCACCGACATATGGCAGGACGCGCGGGTGGACATGAGCCGGTGGGCCTCCCAGAACATTGCCCTCGAATTCCGCGTAAACGGAGACGCCGGCGGCGTCGTTTTCCTCAGCAATCCCATCGTCTATCAACGGCCCCAGAACCGCCTCAACATTGTTATGGTGTTAGAAGACTCGTTTCGCGCGGCGCATCAGGGGTGCTATGGATACGAACGCAATACCACGCCAGTGCGGGACGAACTCGCTCACAAAGGCGTCATCTTCGAAAACGCGGTCTCGCAAGCCGGCCAGACCCGTCAGTCCTGCCCATCGTTTATGACCTCCTTATACCCAACGGCCACAGGGGTATGGACCTTTCAAGACCGCCTGAACGCGCACTATACCACGCTTGCCGAAATACTCCGGCAACAGGGATTCGCCACGTACTCACGAACCGAAAACAGCAACGCCGGATTCGATAACGGGTTGCACCAGGGGTTCTCGCAATTGCGCGAGCAGGAGCCGTGGTGCCACAAGAAACTCGAGCGATGGCTGCTTGACCATCGCGATCGCAACTTCTTCCTTTACCTGCATGCTATGGACCCCCACTGGCCCTACGCTCCCCCGGAAAAACACCGGGACTGGTACGAGAAAAAACGCGGCCAAGGGAACGCTCTACCCCATAGCCGCAAATACGACCCTCCATGGGACGACTCACCCACGGATGCCGCTCGTATCGCCCGATATGACGGCGAAATTCGCAATAACGATGACTTGATTGCCAGATTCATCGGCATGCTGAAGAACGCTGGAGTCTATGAAAACACTCTTATCGTCTTTATGTCCGACCACGGAGAGTATCTCGGAGAACGCCGGTTATGGGGTCATTTCCCGCAGAGCTTCTATGACGGCGTTCACGTACCCCTCATTTTCCATCATCCCCGCTTGATCGCGGAGCCCCGTCACTTGGGAATTCCTGTTCAGAACCTCGACATTATGCCGACGCTCCTCGAATGGGCCGGCGTCCCTACAAACGGCCTACTCCTGCAAGGCCGCTCATTGCTCCCTTTACTGCACGGCAAGCCGGCAGACTCTTGGCAATCCCGCGTGTGCGTAGTGGATGAGGTAGACGGCATACCTGTAAAAGACTTAGACCTCACCGGGGGATCGTTTTATTTCCGGAACTTCCACGCCCTGCATTCGAAACACGTGGGCACCCAGCTTCCGCGTTCGATTTTGCTTCGCCGATTGCTGCTGACCTACCCCGATTGGCAGCGGAGTTGGCGCACCCAAATCTACAATGTCGCCGAGAATCCGAAGGAAAGAAAAGAAGAATACATCGCGCTTATCCAACCCCTCATGAAGAAACGGCTTTACGACAAGCTCCGCGCTTTGCAAGGAAGCAACATGCGTATCTGGCAAGCACTTGCCGGCGACGAGACACAACCTATCGTCGCCGACCCCGCCGCCCTCGAACAACTCGAAGACCTCGGCTATCTTGGGGGATGAATTACAGGGCGCTCACGGCTGTTCTTAGTGCATGGATTGGAGAATATCGTGCGATGGGTTCTAAATCGTGGCTCCAAGTAGCAATTGTTGCGGCCATCCTCGCGCTTCATACGCTGGCTGGATACTGGTTTGCCGTTTCCAGAAACCATGCAATACACACTGTTGTTTCGCTGCGAGAGGGCATGAAGCAAGAGCAGGTCTTCGACCAGCTTTCTGACGCAGGCGCCTACCAATCTCGCTTATCTCGAGGCGAGGCCACTTGGCGTTTCACCTTCCCCAACCGCGGATTATGGGTGCAGACACGCCTCTCGAATGATACGGTAACAAGCCTTACCGTCTATACACGCGATGGCGTGTTGAGCCCCCCTTTGACCCAGCATCGCCTTTCGTATTCGAGAATGTTTTTACTTTCCCTATTGCTGTCGATACCTTTCGCATTGGCGGTCCATGCCCTTTTCCGAAGTGCATCGAAAGAAAACGCCAGTAATCAAGGACTATGGTTTTTCGGCCTAATCGTAGGGCTTCTTGGAGGCCTACTGGACTGGCTGACAGCCGTGTTCCTGGGAATTCTGTAATCAGGCGACTGTTCTGAAAAACACGAGGCGCCCCAATGGATACGACAATTGAAGAAACTATCCTGCGACGGGAACAACCAGCACACATGCATGAGCGCTGATGGCTTCCCCGCGTCCTTCCGGTCCCACACCTTCGTTCGTTTTGGCCTTTATCGAAATACTTTCCACCGGCACACGCAGGCATTCCGCTAAAGCGTTGCGCATAGATGGGATATAGGGGGCTAACTTAGGTTCCTGGGCAACAACCGTCGCGTCCACATTGCCCAGGTGATATCCTGCTTCCTTCACCATAACATACGCTTTTTGAAGGAGTTGTAGGCTATCGGCACCCTTGTATTGCGGGTCGGTATCCGGAAAATGCTCCCCGATGTTCCCCAATGCCAGGGCTCCAAACAACGCATCCGTAATGGAGTGGGCCAGCACATCCGCGTCGGAGTGCCCTGCAAGTCCTTTATTATGCGGAACTTTCACTCCCCCCAAGATTAGAGAGCGCCCCGGTTCCAGCCGGTGCACATCGTAGCCCTGGCCGATCCGCATCACACAAGTCCTTTATCGATAATGGCTTCCGCAAGCACTACGTCTTCCGGAGTCGTTATCTTGAAATTCAGCGGCGTGCCTTTGACCAGCTTTACGGCTTCCCCCATCCGTTGAACAAGCGTGGCATCGTCAGTACCCGTAAAGCCTTCCGCCCGAGCATGTTGATGGGCTTTCTTGATGATCTCGACACGAAACGCCTGAGGAGTCTGGCAGGCCCAGAGCCTGTTCCGGTCCGGTGTATCGACGAGCATATCATTTCTATTGGCGACGAGGATGGTGTCGGAACAAGGAATCGCCACGCTTGCGGCCCCGTGCTCTGCTGCTGCGTCAATGGAAGCCCGCACCGAAGCTTCATCAACAAAAGGCCTTGCAGCATCATGAATTACAACGATATCGGTCGCGCTGTCCAGAGCATTTAACGCTTTCGCCACGGACTCCTGACGCTCTCGGCCACCGGCAATAATGGCAAATACGCCATCCGGATAAACATCGCACAAAAGAGCCTCGAAATCCGATTGAGCACCCGGGGGAACCGTGATAACCGCGCCAGAAAGCAAGCCCATCGGGCGAAATCGGTCTAAAGTATGCAATAGAAGGGGTTTGCCCCAGAGAGAAACAAGCGCCTTCGGCCGTTTGTGTCCCAGCCGATGCCCCATGCCCGCCGCGGGAACGATGAGTCCTACATTCACGACAAAACGCTTTGAAGCTTCGTAAAGATCATGCGGCCGGCGGTGGTTTGCAGCACACTGGTAACCACGACCGAAACGTCCTTCCCGACGTGGTCTTTACCCCCGTCGACCACAATCATTGTGCCGTCATCAAGATAGCCGACCCCCTGGAATGCCTCTTTGCCCTCTTTCACGATGCGCACCTGCATCTGTTCATCCGGAAGAACCGCCGGCTTCAATGCATTCGCGAGGTCGTTGATGTTAAGAACATGTACGCCTTCAATTTGAGCTACTTTGTTCAGATTCAAGTCATTTGTAAGAATCTTTGCCCCATAGTCCCGTGCGACTCGAACCAGTTTTCCATCAACTTCCGCAATCTCCTCGGGATCATCCTCAACCACCTCGATTTTGACAAGATGATTGTCTTCCTGCATCTCTTTGATGATGTCAAGTCCCCGCCGTCCGCGCGCACGGCGCAATACATCCGGTGAATCAGCAATGTTCTGCAACTCCTTGAGAACGAAGCGGGGAATTAATAACGGGCCTTCCACAAAACCGGTTTTGCATACATCGGAAATACGACCGTCGATGATCACGCTTGTGTCCACGACCTTTGCCTGGGCCTCCCCGAACTGGCGGCGATGCATGGCATCCCGTAACGCCTCCCAGTTAGACGCCATCGTGAGTCCCAGTTGAATGCCCACAAATCCAAATATCAAGATAACGGAGGTATAGAGGAAAATCGTGATATTGGCATCCTCGGGTCTCAAGAGGTCAAAATGGGTGATGTACTTGACGACCCCATACCCCACGACCATACCCAGAATGATGCAGAGCACCGCCGGGGCGATTTTTTCGAACAATTCCTGGGTCACGAACCGTAGCGCAATGATTACCCCAACCGAGACAAGCCCTCCTATCAGACCGCCAAAGATGCCCCACGGCACCTGGTCTTGCAGTTGCACCACTTCTTCGCCAAGACGATCATTCTGCTTAGCTGCATAGTCGTTATAGTTCTCGACGAGGAGCACGGCCCACAACGTACCCATTAGAATGCAGGCCAATACAAAAATTACCCGAATTGTCTTTATCATACGTTTACTACCTTATCTTTCGGCATGGACCGCTGTTTGCGGGCCCTGTCCATTTGGATAAACGGTGTTTTTATAACACGCCGTGCATACGGACACAAGCCTGAGAAGCTCCCTCATACCTCCATCCGTTGTATACATGTGCTCACAATTTGCGTTAGTTTGGGTTCGGCGCCGGATGCCGTAGCGATGATTTTTTCAATCTGTACCGGCTCGAGCGCATCGGGAAAACATTCATCGGTGATCACCGAAAAGGCCAACACTTTCATCCCCCCATGGACAGCCACGATCACTTCGGGGACAGTGCTCATACCGACCACATCGGCTCCCATACCGCGCATCATCCGGTATTCGGCCCGGGTTTCCAGTGAAGGGCCCGGACAAGCCAAGTATACCCCTTTTTGTAATTTAATACCCTTTTCAAGAGCCACGGTTTCCGCCAAATCGATCAGTTTTCTGGTATAGGGTTCGGACATATCGGGAAAGCGCGGACCCAGCGCATCGTCGTTCGGACCAATCAGTGGATTGTCGCTCATAAAGTTGATATGGTCCTCGATCACCATAATATCGCCAGCGCGAAACTGGGGATTTAACCCGCCCGCTGCATTAAATGCCACAAGGCCCCCCGCCCCCAAAGCCCGCATCACGCGAACCGGAAAAGTCACCTCTTTAAGAGAGTACCCCTCGTAACGATGAAACCGGCCCGACATAGCAACCACGGGTTTCCCTGCCAGTTGCCCAAGCAATAATTCGCCGGCGTGCGATTCCACGGTAGAAACCCCGAAATGAGGAAGCTTCTCATAGCTCAAGCGGGCCTCAAGCTCGATCTGCTCCGCCAAACCATTCAGGCCGGTACCCAGAATCACCCCCACTTTGGGCTCGAGTTCACACTCGCTTCGGATGACGGCTACGGTTTCCTCGATGTGCTGCCGCAATTCACTCACATGATTCTCCTTTTACTGAACACGCTCAAGAGCCTCAGTTATCAGGAATTTTTCAGCGATTTCCACACCGCTGTCCGGCTGGTTCCTTCTATTATGAGCCGCTTTTCCCGTGATTTTTCTCCGCCCACGATTTCAATCGCCCGCTTGGGCACCTTCAGTCTCTTTGAAAGAAACGTCTTCAATGCTTTGTTGGCTTTCCCCTCCACAGGCGGAGCTGTCAAAGCGATGCGGATTCGGCCGTCCGGTTCGCATCGAACCTCTTCGCGCGATGCCTTGGGTTGTATGCGGACGAGAAGGCAGACCTTACCATCTTTTTCTTCAACGGCATCCATTCTACCCTCACCCCTCGAGCCATTGTCCCATCGCACGGAATTTTTTCTGACGTTTTTCGGGGGACCACTTGTTTTCGTCACAACCCTGCAAAAACGCGCGAATATGGGTGCGCAACGTCTCCGCCGCCGCATCGGGGTCGCGATGCGCGCCACCTGGGGGTTCCCGCAATACCTGGTCAATCACGCCCAGGTTCAGCAACTCGTCCGCGGTGATGCGCAAGGCCGATGCCGCCAGTTCTTTCCGATCCGCATCGCGCCACAGAATCTCAGCACACCGCTCCGGCGGACAGATTACGTAGATGGACCATTCGAACATGGCCACTACATCGCCCAAGGCGACTCCCAGGGCGCCACCGCTTCCCCCTTCGCCAAGTACCACGGAATAATGGGGGGTCTTGAGGGCGAGCATCGCTCGAAGATTCTCGGCAATGGCAGGACCCTGCCCCCGTTGCTCGGCTTCGATGCCCGGGTGCGCCGCGGGGGTATCCACAAATGTAATGACCGGATATCCAAAGCGTTCAGCCAACTCAAAAAGGCGTAGCGCCTTACGATAGCCCTCCGGGTGAGCCATCCCGAAATTCCGGCGGAGACGCTCGTCTGTCGAAACGCCTTTTTGATGTCCGACAACCACGACCGTCCGCCCCTCGAACCGCCCAATTCCCCCAATGAGTGCGGGATCATCGCCCACGGCCCGGTCGCCATGCAATTCGATGAAATCATCCAGTACACGGGATGTGTAATCGAGCATGCGAGGCCGCAGAGGGTGGCGTGCGAGTTGTACCCGTTGCCAGGGTGAAATATCCGAAAAAATTCGGCTTAGCTCCATATCCAATTCTCGCTGGAGCGCCTCTTTTTCCTCGTCCGTGCCTGCTGCCTGCAACTTCGTCTCTATCTCGACGCTATACTTTTCAAAAGAAAGCCATGGGTCCAATGTGGACCGGGCACTATCGACCAATTCAATGGAACTATGTCGCATATCTTGCCTCTCAGCTCCCCAGGCTGTAATCTTCGAACTCTGAGGCGTTATTCTATCACGTTTCCCCCACGCGCTGCATGTCCCTTCGAGCCCCCCACGGAGCTAAACCGGACGAAGTAACTCGTTGCAAAAAAATCTGGGAAAAGCGCATTTCACTGCAATAGACATGGTGGCGTCTTTCCACCGTGCGACCATGCTTTATCTGCCAGGTAGGCGCCTAAACAACCATTTACTGGAGAAGAAGAAAGAGCCTATACAGGTCTCATCGCGATTTCAGCAGACGGCATACACGCTCAAGCACTTCGTTAACCGGTATCCGCGGCTGGCCGAACCATTTAACCATGCGGGCAGGATCCGCAACAACGGATTGCTCGACTCCCCCGCTTTCCCGCCCGAAAACAACCTTCCCTTTGCCCAAACGCCGATGAATCTCTGTAGCCAACTCGCGCTCGGTCCAGACCCTTGGATGGCAGCAATTGACGGCAATCGGTCTAGTCTCCGCCTTTTGAAGAGCCGCTACCGTTACACGCACAAAATCTTCCAGGGAAATAACTTGCGTCTTGGCGTCGGGATTCGGGCCCAGAGATTCACCCGCCAGGATAGCCTCCGCGATACGGCGCACCTTGCCTCGTTCGGCAGTATTTGCGTGCGCATAGCGCACATGTATCCCCCGGGACCCCGAGCAATAGCAGAAGTAATCGATCAACCGTTCCTGAGCGAAACGAGAGCGACCATACTCTGAATCAGGACGGCACGGCGCTTCTTCGGCCGGCAGCGAGGGCCCTGAACCATAAACATCTATGGTAGAACCATTTACGAACTCGGCCTGCCCTGCATATCGCTCGACCACTTTACCAACGCCATAGAAGTTGATATCCCATGTGAGGTCGGGACGCGAGGGATCCCAGATTTCCAAGAACACAACCGTAACATCGGGAAGCGCGCCCGGGTCGTCGGTGGTCACGTCGTACTGCATCACTTCGATGCCTTCTTTGGCTAATTTCAAAGCGATAGTCCGATCCGTCCCGCGGGCGGCTCCAAACACTTGCCATCCGTCATCATGAAGCGCTCGCGCGAGGGCTGCCCCCACCATGCCGGTAACGCCAAGCACAAGTGCGCGCCGATTCGGCAAGATTCCCTCCTTCCCCTTGTGAGCCGTGATAACCGTCTCTTCCAGGATTCTGGATTCCCCTGTTAATTGCCTCTCTGTCGCCCTCCGCTAACAGGATTTGCTGTCGTGTGGAAAGAAAAAAGAACCGTTGTTAACGGCACAAGCAATCAACTTCTCTCGCGCCATTTTCTCAAAATCTCCTCGACCTCCAACAACGGGATTCGACTCTCGGGTTTCGCCTCGATACCCATTTGCCTGCGCACAATCAAGGAGTTAAGAGCGCCTACTTGGCTGCGCACCGCATCCTCGGTATCCAATTCCCAAACCATCTCGAGGCCTTTTCTTACCTCGATCCGCAGATCGTTACTTACCTCCGACATGGCCAAAGCCCCCTTATTCAACCGGTAGATTATTCGCATTGTGGCACTTCGACAAGCCCAAATTCAAAATTAGTTTTCTATTCTTACTATTCGTTTGTCATTATATTTGTCTTTTTCCCACAACTCCTCGGCATGCCCCCCCTTCAGCCATTTGCTATACTCCGCCCATGAATTTGATGCAGATTACCGACCAATTATGTGACGACACAGCCAAACTCGCTTTCGAACCGCCAATTACAACCGTATACAACCCTTTACAGTATGCGCGGGCGGGATGGGAGGCCTATATCCGGGCTTTCGGCGGAAAGCCCCGCGAAATCCTCCTCCTAGGAATGAACCCCGGCCCCTTTGGCATGGTTCAAACCGGTGTACCCTTTGGAGATGTGCCATCGGTCCGCGATTGGATGGGCATTGAAACCAGCATTGCCAAACCGTCCCGCCAGCATCCCCGCCGCCCCGTCGATGGATTCTCTTGTAGCAGGCGCGAGGTCAGTGGCCGGCGTCTCTGGGGTTGGGCCGCAAAACGATTCGGAAAACCAGAGCGCTTCTTTGAACGTTTTTTTGTCTCAAACTATTGTCCCTTGTGTTTCTTAGAGGAATCGGGAAGGAACCGCACCCCTGACAAATTGAAAGCCGGGGAACGCATCCCTCTGTTCCGTGCCTGCGACAGCGCACTCGCCTCCCAAGTCGATTACTTCCGCCCCCAATATATTTTGGGGATCGGCGCCTTTGCTGAAAAACGCATCCGGAAGGCCCTCGAAGGCCGCGACCTTCAGATCGGCCGCCTACTCCATCCCAGTCCCGCCAACCCTGCCGCAAACCGCGGATGGGAAGACGCCGTCGAAAAGACATTCAAGCACATGGGCATTGATATCTGAGACGAATTCCCCGCAAGACCCCAGTTCAACGCCGCTCGAACTAAACGAGTAGCTCCATATGAGGGGTATGGCGAAATATATTGACGGCCGCCATATCCAAAATCCCATATTCTTGCAGGAAAGACTTCATCTCGCAGGCTGGATTGGTCTCCATTCATACCCCGCAACGTGGTAGAATTGGCTTGATCAGAGAGAAACAACTGGGGAGATATAGAGCGGGAACAATCATGCCTATTCAAATCACGAAGAAATTGATCCAAACACTGCTTCCCGAGCGTCCCGAAACGGGACACAAGGGAACGTTTGGTCATGTGTTCGTTGTTGGCGGCTCGCTGGGACTCACGGGGGCCGTGAAACTTGCGGGGCTCGGCGCCGCGCGCGCCGGCGCCGGCTTGGTAACCCTCGGCGTACCGGAATCGCTGATGACCATCGTAGGTGCGCAGATGCTCGAATGCATGACGTTTCCTCTCGGGGAAAGTTCGTCCCGGAGTCTGGCATTAAGTGGACTGGAAACCGCCCTCGAGTTTACGGCGAACAAGAATGCGGTTGTCCTGGGCCCCGGCTGCTCGCGGCACCCGGACACGCGGGAATTTGTGCTCGGATTCATTCGCAAGTGTCCTGTCCCTCTTCTGATCGACGCGGATGGTCTGAATAACCTGTCAACTGACGTGAACTCCTTAAAGGACGCGCAGGCGCCGCTTGTCGTGACGCCTCATCCCGGGGAAATGGGACGCTTGCTAAACGCCTCGACTTCCGAAGTGCAATCGGACCGGGCGGGCGTGGCCGCGAAATTCGCCGCGGAATATGGGTGCACCGTTGTTCTCAAAGGCGCTGGAACGATTATCGCCTCGCCGGGATCAGATACCTATGTAAACTCGACAGGGAATCAGGGAATGGGAACGGGTGGCACCGGCGACGTGTTATCGGGCGTAATAGGCGGCTTAATGGCGCAAGGGCTCCCGGACCCCGAGGCTTCCCTTGCAGGCGTGTATGTGCATGGCTTGGCGGGCGACATCGCAGTGACACGCAAAGGCTCCCGAGGAATGATTGCCGGAGATCTGCTTGAAGCTCTCCCAGACGCCTGGAAAGAATTGGAGAGAGAAACTTTTTCATGAGTACGGTTGGCGAAATTGGTGAATTCGGCCTGATTAAACGCATTTCCCGTATGCTTCAGACCTCGCCGATGGTGGTGACGGGGGTCGGGGATGACTGCGCCGTACTGCGTGTTTGCGAACGCCTCATGCTCGTTTCGTGCGATCTTTTCATCGAGAACGTGCATTTCCGCCGGGAATACGCCCCCCCCGACGAGATCGGCTGGAAAGCAACCGCCTCGTGTCTGAGCGATATTGCCGCAATGGGCGGACAGCCGATGTTTGTGCTGATAGCGCTGGCGTGTCCTCCCTCTACGGAAACGTATTATATCGAAGCTCTGTATCGCGGAATATCGGCGGTGGCCTCGCGATGTGGCGCGGTAATTGTCGGGGGCGATACCTCCATGAACCCCGAAGCGATTGTGCTTGACGTGATGGGAGTTGGGCAGGCAATCGGTAATCGCTCTCTCACCCGGAAAGGCGCCCGGCCGGGAGATATCCTGGCCGTAACAGGGCCGTTGGGCTTAGCCTCAGCGGGGCTCCATGCCCTACAGCATGGTCTTGATGCTCCGGTATTGTGCCGTGCACACAACCACCCACGGCCACGGATATCGGAGGGCCAATGGCTATGCAGCCAGGCCTTCGCGCACGCCATGATCGATATTAGCGACGGCCTCACCCAGGATGCAGGCCATATTGCCGAGTCAAGTCATATTGGGGTGAACATTGATTCCGGCAAACTCATCGTGACGCCCGAACTCAAGACCTATTGCAGCGAACATAAGCTCGATCCGCTCGAATTCATCCTTCACGGTGGCGAAGATTACGAGCTGGCCTTTGCTATGGAAGGTGAACATGTCGACAAGGCAACCGAAGCATTCGGAAACGAGTTTCGTACAAATGTGAACGTTGTCGGTGAGTTCACGACAGAGTGGTCCGGAGTGCGACTCGACGGAAAACCACTTTCTCCAAAAGGCTATAACCATTTCTTGAGCGAAGCCAGCATCCAACCCCCGTCGGATGGTTCTCATCCATAATCCGGCGCGTTGCCGGATTTCCACTTGATGTTGCACCCCATACTGGGCTTCTGTGTCTCGGGGGGACGCCGGCCGGCCAAAGCGGCGTCGAGAGCCGCCCGTAGATCGTGTCCATCTACCGGTTCACCGTTCCCAGGGCGGGCCTCATCGAGCTGGCCTCGGTAAACCAATTCGCGCTCGCGACCAAACACAAAGAAATCCGGCGTACACGCAGCGGTATAGGCCTTTGCCGTCGCCTGCGTCTCATCATAGAGATACGGGAAGGGATAACCGACGGACTCCTTCACCTTTTTCATATTTTCAGGGTTGTCTTCGGGATAACCGGAGACATGGAAGGTAACAGCTGATGATGGAACAGACAACACAACCAGCGATATTTATGAGTTCACAACAGAAAGCGAACCTAACAGTGCCCCTACTTTAGATTCTTTCAGTCTTGATGATGAAGGCAATGCTGGATGGGATTTAGATAACAATGATATTCAATGCGATTATAGTTTCACAGATAGTGATGGTGATAGTGTTAATCTTTATTTTACTTTTAACGATGGAAGTACAGCACGTCAACCTACTATAGATGACAATGATGCATATATTATTGGTGCAAGTAACCAGACAAACTATGACCTAGATTGGGTGAATGGTACATGGGATGACAATGATGGTGCTGTATATGTTCGTTGTCGTGCTTATGATGGAACTGCTTATAGTGGAAGTATAAACGATTCTTTTGCCAATGGTATAGATGGTACTGTTCCTTCTATTACTGATAATCAAGGAACATATGCTGCATATTTGAATGAAAGAACTGATAAGACTTTTGATGTAGATTTTTCTGATTCAACTTCTGGTCTTGATATGATTCAAGCAAGATTAATTGGTGAGACATGGTATGATATTGCATCAGTTGATGACCTTGCAAGTTATACAACTGATTGGTATGTTCCTGTTGGTCTTTGGAATGATGCTTCAGATGGAGAAACAATAGTATCAGCAAGGGCTTATGATGAGGCGGGTAATTCTATTTCTGTCGATTCTGTTTTCACTCTTAGAAAGGATGTTACTAATCCAACTGGTAGTATAGATGCAATTGATGACCAGACACAACCTTCTACTATTTCTGGAAGTGCATCAGATGCAACTACAAGTGTTAATAGTGTAGATATTGCTATTTATGATTCTGATACAGGAAAATATTGGAATGGTGCATTCTGGAGTTCTTATGGTTCTCCTTATTTTGTAGATTGTACTGGGACTACAAGTTGGAGTTATGATTCTTCCGGTGTAGATTGGGATTCAGTCTCTGGTGATAGTATAACAATAACTCTTAGAATTTATGATAGTGCAGGAAATGTTGATAGTAGTGCTGATACTGAAACATTCATAGCAAAATTTGTATGGAATCTTGATAATACATTTGGCTTTACTGCTGGAAACTCTTCAAGTTGGAATCTTGATAATACATTTGGCTTTACTGCTGGTAACAATAGCTTATGGTATCTTTTAGATTCTTTTGGTTTTACCGGTGGAAACAGTAGTTCGTGGAATAAAGACTCTGAGTTTTCTTTCACAGCTGGTAATATCTCAAGTTGGAATAAAAATTCAGAGTTCTCATTTACTGCTGGTATTATCTCAAGTTGGAATTTGTTAGATTCTTTTGGTTTCTCAGGTGGCAATACATCCTCTTGGAGTCTTCTTGAAACCTTTGGTTTTACCGGTGGAAACAGTAGTTCGTG
>JAWODE010000311.1:0-6475 GCA_046483455.1 Candidatus Hydrogenedentota bacterium
CTTCGGGATCGGTTAAGCGATACAACGGGGGGCAGTTGGCATGTTCGGGCCAGTTGTCGGGTACATCGAGCAGGCCGCTCCAGGTCAATCCGCCGTCATCGCTGCGTTTGAGCGGCCCCGCCGGTCCGCCATGCCCAACGCACCAGGCAACAAACATGGTTTTGCCGTCGGCCAGCAGCACCGTGTTGGCATGCCCCTGGCGCACATCGCCGGCGCCCTCGGCAATCATCACGTGCCGCTCGGTTTCCCCCGAGATATCGAGGGTGGGAATGGTAATAGTGCGTTTACCGGGCGTCCATTCTCCGGCCCGGGCGCAGAAACATGCCATTACCATGACGGCCAAGCCAGCAGACGCCGCTGTGTGGGTTGCCCGGGCAATGCCGACTGTCCTCATACTATTCCTTCCTTTTTCTATCCGCCTCGGTAGCCCCGTCCGTTGCTGTGCTCGGGAGGCCGGCAAATCAGTGGCCCTTTACCCACTCCGGCACCTCGCCGTCGCCGGTGCGTTCTCCTTCAAGCATCCAACTGAGATTGAAGCGGGCCAGTTTGGCCACGGAATCCGGGTGTTTTCCCGATTCGTAGAGCAGGTAAATCCAGCCCTCGGTCGGTGTGCCTGGCCGGCCGGCAGCGAGCGACGAATACGCGAATTTGCCTTCTTCGGCGCGCCGTTTGAGGGGCCAGGTGTGCCCCCCATCCAAACTGGCCCATAAGGTACCGCGACGACGGCCTTCGGGCGATTCGATATTGCTGAAAAGCAGAATATCGCGCCCTGCCACGGGCAAGCGCACCAATCCGCCCATCAATCCGTAATCGCGGTGCTGAGCGCCATCGGGCAATACGTGGCTTACCGAGAGATTCCCCCACGTCTGACCGCCGTCCTCGCTCCAAGCTATCCACCGCTTGCGGGCATTGACCCCCTCCGGGGCCCAGTGTCGGCGCGAGTTGTAGTAGAGGGTCCCATCGGACAACTCCGCAATGGCGCCCTCCCCCGTGCCCTTTGCCGGGAACGGGGCGGTCGGGAACCACGTCAAACCGCCGTCGTCGCTGTAAATGGCGGTGTTATAACTGTTTTCGCGGTCCTCATAATACACGCGGGCGGGCCTCAGCAGACGTCCAGCATGTTCGCCGTGGCGCACCGTGATTCCTGCCTCGCACATGTGCATGGCGGGCACATTCCCGTTCACGTCGGGCTGGATAACAACGTCGACCTTTTTCCAGGACCGCCCGTCATCCTCGCTGCGAAAGACCTTCAACGGCCCCATGGTGGACTGGGGCTCGCGCCGGGGATGATGGGGCTCGACAAACAAAAACACGGCCGCGTTTCGTTCATCGACGGTAACACCGCCGCCGTGAAAACCGGGCGTGGCTAGTGTTGTAGCTGGTCCGAATGTTTTGCCACCGTCCAGGCTGCGTCGAACCAGGTAACTGGGCTCCTCACTCTTCCCGCCCCACGTAACCAGGACTGTTCCCGCCGTCGTCACCACGACGTTAGGAAAACGCTGCTCTGCAAAAACCTCTTGCACCTCGAACACGGGTTCGCCCACGAAGGACTCGAGGTCTCCCTCGGCCGGCCTGCCCGCCGCCGTCAGGGGAACGGCGGCCCATGCCGTGCCCCATGCCGCCAAAACAGCAACAACGCCAACGCTGATTCGAACTCGTGTCATTGCGAATCCCTTCCCGTACCCGGTATCTCATCCGGATACATGATTAGTGCGCGGTTATACCACGTCCCAACCAGAAACCGTCCTTCTTCTTCATACTATCTTTTTACATTTAGTTCAATTTCCGCCTACACTAGCGGTCTGCCGCATATGCGGCACGTATCTGTGAATAAATAACGCGCCGGAACGTTATTTCTATTGTGGAGTGACTCCCCGTCAAGTGCCGCAAAATGCTGATTGGAAAGACCTTGGGTGGCGCGGGATTGTAAGAGTTTTGATCGTGTGTTATCATTACAGGGTATGGGCGCGGACAAGTTTCGCGCGAGGTGTAACATAAGGATACTCAACCTGTTATGAACGGTTTTCTCAAGCAGGCTTCCCTGTGGATCGTGTTGATCATCATTGTGGTGCTTGCCTTGACGCAGCTTTCGAAGACCCAGAAACCCAGCGAGGAGCTGGGGCGTATGGATTTCGTCGAGCAAATTGACAAGAACAACGTGGAAAGCGTCGTCGTCAAAGACCTCGGCGAGAGCCTTTACGAAATCCAGGCCAAGCTCAAGGAGCCCTACAAGAACGCGGAGACCATCACCTTCCAATGGAAGGACTTCCCCGAAGAATGGGACGATAAGCTTACTGAACAGGGCGTTGTCACCGAGATGGAACGGGACAACAATCTCTGGATGGGGATGCTGATCAATGTGGTCCCCTTCCTGTTGATTGTGGGTCTGTTTTGGTTTTTCATGTTTCGCCAGATGCAAGGGGGCAGCAACAAAGCCCTTTCGTTTGGTAAGAGCCGTGCCCGCCTGATGAACCACAGCGAGAAAGTTGTTACTTTCGAAGATGTGGCGGGCGTGGACGAAGCGAAAGAGGAACTTCAGGAGATCATTGCATTTCTGAAGGACCCCAAGAAGTTTTCTCGCTTGGGCGGGCGTATTCCCAAGGGCGTATTGCTGGTGGGGCCGCCCGGCTCGGGCAAAACCTTGCTGGCCCGTGCGGTCGCCGGCGAAGCCCATGTGCCCTTTTTCAGCATCAGCGGCTCGGATTTTGTCGAGATGTTTGTCGGTGTAGGCGCGAGCCGCGTTCGCGACCTGTTCCAACAGGGGCAGAAGCATGCCCCGTGCATCATCTTCATCGACGAGATCGACGCCGTCGGCCGTCAACGCGGCGCGGGGCTCGGCGGCGGCCACGACGAACGCGAGCAAACCCTCAATCAGTTGCTGGTCGAGATGGACGGGTTTAATACCAGCGAAGGCGTGATTCTCATGGCCGCAACGAACCGTCCCGACGTGCTGGACCGTGCGCTGCTGCGGCCCGGCCGCTTCGACCGGCAGGTCGTGGTGAGCAATCCGGACATTAATGGCCGCGAGGCGATTCTCCGGATTCATCTGCGCAACAACAATGTCCCTGTCGACGAGGAAGTGGACCTCCGGACGTTTGCGCGCGGGACGCCGGGTTTCTCGGGCGCCGACCTGTCGAACCTGGTCAACGAGGCTGCGCTTCTGGCCGCGCGACGCGATCATGAAAAGGTGCAAATCCCCGATTTTGAGGATGCCAAAGACCGGGTAATGATGGGCCCCGAGCGCCGCAGCATGGTGATCAGTACGAAAGAAAAATGGAGTACGGCGGTGCACGAGGCGGGGCACGCACTCGTGGGTCGGCTTATTCCACACGGCGACCCCGTCCACAAAGTCACGATTATCCCGCGCGGGCAGGCGTTGGGTGTAACGAGCATGTTGCCCGAAGAGGACCGGCATTCCCTGGCAAAATCCTATTGCCTGGCACAGATACGCTACATGATGGGTGGCCGTGCCGCAGAAGAGGTGTTACTCGATGAGCTGAGCAGCGGCGTTTCAAACGACCTCCAGCGGGCCACGGAACTGGCGCACGCCATGGTCTGCCAGTGGGGCATGAGCGAATTGGGGCCAGTCTCGTTCGGCTCGAATTCCGAGGTGTTCCTCGGACGCGACCTCGTGCGTGAGCGCGAATTCAGTGAGGAAACCGCGTCGGCGGTGGATAAGGCCGTTCACTCGATTCTCGATGAAGCCTACGCCGATGCGAAAGGCCTCATGACCAAGCACAAGGACATTCTGGTGGCCATTTCCGAGGCCCTGGTCGAGCGCGAAACCCTCGAGCGCGAAGAATTGGACGATATCATCCGAAAACACGGCGGTGATAACCTGCTGCCCAAGAAAGACGAGGAGCCGCCGGGTCCCAGGCCTTCACGCGTCATTGCGCCGGAAAAACCGTCTAAGGAAGAACCGGACAGCGACGGCCTCCAGCCGGGGCCCGATACGCCGGTGCCGGACCCCGCGTAACCACGGTTGGGCGCGCGTTTGCAGGCCGGGCATGAGAGGGGCGAGGTAGGGAAGTATGACGGAAGCGGCAATACGCCGGCCGTTGGCGGAACGGGTTGGTCCAGGCACGGCCATTATCGGGATTGTAAACGTCACCCCCGATTCGTTTTTTGACGGGGGATGGCACGCGGATGCCGACCAAGCCACGGCACACGCCCGGAAACTGGCCGAGGCGGGCGCGCATGTACTTGATATCGGGGGCGAATCTTCGAGACCGGGTGCGGAACCGCTCGAACCGGCAGCAGAATTGGAGCGCGTGCTTCCGGTAGTACGCACGTGCGTCACGTTCGGGAAACCGGTGTCGATCGACACGTATCACGCCTCGACGGCCCGCGCCTGTATTGCTGCCGGGGCCACGATGGTGAACGATATCACGGCCCTTCGCGGTGACCCCGAGATGGCCGAGATTATCGCTTCAAGCGGCGTAGACTGCGTTCTCATGCACATGCAGGGCCAGCCCAAGACCATGCAGCGGGACCCTCGCTATGAGGATGTAGTGGACGATATTCGGGCCTTTCTGGAGGAACGCATCGCCTATGCCGTGGCTCAGGGCATCTCCGAGCGCCGCATCTGGATCGACCCCGGATTTGGATTCGGGAAAACAGTGGCGCATAATTTGGAACTGTTGAGACGACTTCGGGAATTGAGAGGGTTGGGACGCCCCATTTTGGTCGGCACCTCGAATAAGTCTACCATCGGCGCCGTGCTCGACGCGCCGGTCGAGGAACGTGACGACGGCACGGCCGCCACGGTCGCCGTTGCCATTGCAAATGGGGCCGATGCAGTGCGTGTGCACAACGTGCCGATGATGGCCCGCGTTGCGCGCATGACCGATGCTATTTATGGGAAGTATCATCCATGAGCGAGCGACTTTTTGGAACCGACGGTATCCGCGGCATTGCTAACCGGTATCCCATGTCCGCCGAGCTGGCCCTCCAGGTCGGCCGCGCCGTGGGCCACCTTTCACAACGCGAGCAGCGCACCCAGACGATGCTCATCGGCAAGGATACGCGGCGTTCGGGCTACATGCTCGAAAATGCGCTGACGGCCGGCCTCTGCTCGATGGGCGTACACGTGCTGTTGGTGGGCCCCTTGCCCACGCCCGGCGTCTCGTATATTCTGCGCAGCCTGCGGTGCGATGGCGGCATCATGATTTCGGCCTCCCACAACGCGTTCCAATACAACGGCATCAAGTTGTTCGGCCCCGATGGCTACAAAATCGCCGATTCCTTGGAGGACGAGATCACCCGGCTCATTCAAAATGGCGAAGTCGAGGACATTCGTCCTACGGCGGAACGTATCGGTACGGCACGCCGCATTGACGACGCCGTGGGCCGGTACATCGAGTTTGCGAAGGCGTCATTCCCGAAGGGAATGCGCTTGGACGGTCTCAAAATCGTGTGCGACTGCGCGCACGGTTCCGCGTACAAAGTAGGACCCTCGACGTTTTCCGAACTGGGCGCGGAGGTCATCGCTATTGGCAACCAGCCCAGCGGAATCAACATTAACGACGGATGCGGCTCGACGCGCCCCGAGGATATGCGGGCGACCGTTATCCGCGAACGGGCGGACGTCGGGATCGCTTTCGACGGCGACGCCGACCGCATCGTGATGGCCGACGAAGACGGGCGGTTGATCGACGGCAATGGCTTGCTCGCGATCCTGGCCTGCGACATGCTGAAGAGCAATCGCTTGCCCAAGAATTCCGTCGCCACAACCATCATGGCCAATGGCGGCCTGCAAAAAGCCATCGAACCCCTTGGCGGCAAAATCGTGTGGACAAAGGTCGGCGACCGGTATGTTGTCGAGGCCATGCGCGAAAACGAGCTCGCCCTTGGCGGCGAGTCCTCGGGCCACGTGGTGATGCTCGAGTACAACACCACCGGGGACGCGTTGATCGCGGCTCTCCAAGTACTCGCAACGATGGTCCGCAACGACGCCCCGTTGTCGGTGCTGGCCGGCGCATACCACCAGATGCCCGAGGCCCACGCCCATGTGCCCCACGACAACGGCAAGTTGCCCTCGGAAGAAAAATTGGGCGAGATCATGCGTGAGGCTGAAGAGCAACTGAAAGGCCGCGGCCGGGTGGTGATTCGTCCGTCCGGCACCGAGCCCATTATTCGCGTGATGGTGCAGCATGAGGTCCGGCGCGAAGCGGAATCCCTTGTGAAGATTCTTGTGAAGCGGGTCGCTGCATTGTAGTGCAAAGGAAGTAACTATGATCGAGCTGGGTGTGAACATCGACCACGTGGCCACCTTGCGCGAGGCGCGAAAAGGCGCCGATCCCGACGTGATCACGGCCGCGAAACTGTGCGAGCTGGCGGGCGCGCATCAAATTACCGTTCATCTCCGCCAAGACCGTCGTCATATTCAAGACCGCGACGTCGAGTTGCTCAAACAGGTGCTTCAGGTGCGCCTGAACCTCGAGATGGCCGCCGTCGACGAAATCATCGCCATCGC
>JAWODE010000340.1:0-5394 GCA_046483455.1 Candidatus Hydrogenedentota bacterium
GGGTCCGTTCGTGACGCGCCGCGAGGCCGGGCCCCTCGATACTGATGCACAACGCGGAAAATGGCCGCAACTCGTCGGGCAAATCCGACCAGCGCTGGGCAATTCGCTCGGTTCCCGTGTTTCCTTCTCCGTTTTCGATTTCCGCGGCTTCGAACAGAAAGAGAGGATGGTCCGCACTCACCTCGACGCTAAGCGGCGGATACTGTTGTTGCGCCGCGGCCGTCGGCGCCATGATGGCAAGCCCCGCGAAAAGCACCATAACGCTATGTTGAAAGCTCTTCGGTGACAGCATAGGCCAATTTTAGGCGAACCCTTTACTCATCCACAACAAACTCGTGTAAAGCACCTCAACACAATCACATAGTCTCGATTTCCGCCTCCAAATTCGAAGACCGGAAGAGTCCACCTATTGTTGATACCTCGAGAAGCCAAAGAGATGCATGCCGAGAATACCTGTCCGCAGCTCCAAACAACTCGGAATTCGGCAAAAAGTGCTTCTAAACGCTCGCTTTCCGGTCCAAATAATCGAAAAGACGCTGCAACGCCACGGCAGTTTTGGCGTCCTCAATCTCATTCCGTTTCAATTGAAGACGGAGCTCCTCGACCGCCAGTTCCACCGGTTCGATGCGCTCATCAAACTCGAGGGCTTGGCCCACATGCTCGAGGCGAAAGGCCAGAAAGAGATGTATTCTCTCGCTCGTGTATCCCACCGACGCATAAATCGCCCCTACCGGCACCAACCGCCCTGCTTTATAGCCGGTTTCCTCGGCAAGTTCCGCGCGTGCGCGTTCGGCGGGGTCCTCTCCCGGCTCCAACTTGCCTGCCGGTATCTCAAGCACCGTCTCCTCGACCGCGATGCGGTATTGCCGGATCAACGCAACCCGGTCGCCGAGACACGGAACGATTCCCACGCCACCGGGATGCTCGACCATCTCGCGGGGCGCAAGCACCCCATCCGCAAGCCGCGCCAGACCCGCCCGCACCTTGAAAATGCGTCCTTCGTATATATACTCCGATTCGGTCCATTGCTCCATAAGCGTCCGCCTTATCGCCCCAAACGCAACTCTCCTCCGCCGGTTTTTCAGCCCCCCGCATGCCCCATCTCGCCGAAATTCGTCTGAAGCGGGCAAGGGAGGGTTTTTGCTCTTCGCCATCAGTCGCGGAGACGCCGCCACCGTCTCGGCGGCCACCAGATAGCCGTTGCCTTTCCCAGAAGCTCTTCGCGCGCGACCCACCCTTGGGTGCGGCTGTCGGCAACTTCATCCGTTACTTCCGCAAGGACAAAATAGTGCTCATCAGGCACAAGGGAATACGACTTGCTCCGCGACCGGCCGTAAGGCGCGGGTTCTTCCGGCGCGTCAAACCGCAGTGAGGCCAGCGGGGACGGCTCGGAAACCGGCGCGTCGTTGATAGTCAGTACACCATCCTCGATGAGCACCCGTTCGCCTGGAAGGCCCGCAATCCTTCCCAGGAGGGCCTCGCCCGCCTCTTCGTTTGAGCGTTTATACAAAACGATTTCGCCCCGCCGGGGTTCGCGGCCCTTCGTAAACCGGCGTCGAGTGAAGGGAACCGGCCAACCGAAAACGCACCGATTGATGTACGCGTGGTCCCCTTTGCGCAACGCGCTTCTGACAGCGTCCGACCGCACGTGCCAACTCCTTCCGAAGAACAGCCTCACCACCACAAAAACGGCCAGTACAAACAGAAGCGTGCGCCACCACCACGTTTCCGTAAAACCGGTAAAATCCCGCATGTGGTTCGGCGGCCACCAAATGCAGGTTACCGGTCCCAGCAAATGCTCATTGGGCACCCAGCCCCAGTAACGACCGTCGCGGCTGTGTTCGCTGTTGTCTCCAAGCAGGAAATAGTGCCCCTCCGGAACAACGGAATACTCCTCGTCAGGCAATATTCCGTATTTCATATGTTCCCGGTGGCTCATTCCCGGTATGCCCATTTCCAATTCGTTCGTGTAATACATGTCTTCCGGCATATCCGGCGGAAACGGGAGCGGTTCGCCATTGATCTGCAGGTGCCCCCCCTCGATATGAACATGCTCTCCCGGCAGCCCCGCTATCCGTTTTACAAGCGTCGTCTTGGTGGCGTCTTCCTCCACGGATTTAAATACCACGATGTCCCAGCGTTTCGGTTTATCTCCGTAATAGATGCGTTTTTTCATGAACGGATAGCGCAATCCGTATCGCCACTTGTTGACGAACACCCGGTCCCCTATCAAAAAATTGGGATGTCCGTGAAGCGTCGGCTCCATCGACCCGGAAGGAATGCGAAACGGCTCCGCGATGGACCAGCGAATGACCAGCGCCAACGAGCCCGCAATAACGATGGTCTTTCCCCATTCGATCGCGTTCTCGCGGGTAAATCCCCCCACTAACCACGCCACTGCGCCAATCACCAACGCGCCCAGCCCGGCTTTTGCGGTGCGCGTGCCGCGCGAGGATTTCCCTGTTGCGCGTCCGGACTGTTTACTTCCTTTATTGCGCGCCATGCTTTTCCCTTCCGTCAGATGGCCTCTTTCGACGCCGCCGGTTGCACACGTACGGCGCGCGCCCGATGCAGCGGCCACCAAACGGAGACGACATTCCCGATAATATTCTCGCGCGGCACCCACTCCACGAACACGGGTTTCCCCTCGGCGGCAGGGGCGTCCCACGCCACAACCACACCGTCCTCTGGAATCCGCCCGTCTTTGAGAGCGGCATCATTCGGCCATACCCCCACTTCACGCCCATCAATGCGGCACGCTCTCCCCTCGGTGGCCACATATTGACCCGGCAATCCCACAACGCGCCCTATAACTATTTGCGGAGTATAGCTTCCTTCCCGGTCGGCTGCATAAGCAAGCAATTCGCCCTCCCGAGGCGGGCGGCCGGGAATTAGATGCGCGTTGGTAAACGGAATTCGAAGCCCCGTCATCAGACGGTTCACCACCACATGCTCGCCTCGCGCCGGCACGCCACCGGGATGGGTATGGCGCACGCGCAGTGATATCGCGATAAACCCCGTCACAAACCAATACAACACGAAGAGCAAGGGAACCCCGTAAAGAAGCGCCGCACCCCACCATTTCGTGGAGAATCCCGTAAAATCACGCCGATGGCTCCAGGGCCACCACACGCAGAAAGCCCGCCCTATAATGTTCTCTTCCGGCACCCATCCGAAATAGCGACCATCGCGGCTCCGGGCGCTGTTGTCGCCCAGCACAAAATAGTACCCTTCCGGCACAACCACGTATTCGTCTTGGGGCAAAACGCCATAGGTCATGTGCTCCCCCCCCACGTAGCGGCGTTGGCCACGCTCGAGCTCCTCGAGTTCGTTCGTATACCTCATGCCTTCCGGCATCTCCGGTGGAAACGGAACGGGCTCGCCATTGACGTGCAAAACACCGTTCGAAATGTGAACGCGTTCCCCGGGAAGCCCCACCACTCGTTTGATGAGCACTTTGTGCTCCGCGTTTTCTTCGGGGGTATTGAACACCACGATATCCCACCGCTGCGGATCGCCAAGGTCGAGCAAGCGAATGTTGGTAAACGGCACGCGGGGTCCGTAGGCCAACTTGTTCACCGCCACGCGGTCCCCCCGCAAAAAGCGTTTATCGCCATGAAGCGTCGGCTCCATCGAACCAGAGGGGATGCTGAAAGGCTCGAACCACAACCACCGGACCAACAAGACAAACGCGATCACCATTAACCACGCCTTGGCGTTCTCCCACGTCCAAGGGCCGGTCACAAAGGTGATCGCATGTTTCAGACCGCCAAGAACGCCCGGCGTTTCCTTCGGTCTGTTTGCGCTGCCGGGGGAATCTATCATAGGGAGTTACCGTCCTTCGTCGCCTACCTGCAGCAGTGCCATAAATGCCTCCTGGGGGACCTCGACCGACCCCACCTGCTTCATCCGGCGTTTACCTTCCTTCTGTTTCTCCAGCAGCTTGCGTTTCCGCGTGATATCGCCACCATAGCATTTCGCCGTCACATTTTTCCGCAGTGGCTTCACCGTCTCGCGCACCAGGATGCGGTTCCCGATCGCCGCCTGAATGGCCACTTCGAATTGTTGCCTCGGGATCAATTTTCGCAGTCTCGATGCCAAGGTGCGCCCAATCCACTCCGCTGAATCCCGGAACACAATGGTGCACAGGGCATCAATCGGTTCTCCGTTAAGGAGAATATCGAGTTTCACCAGGTCGCCCTGCCGGTATCCGATCATGCGGTACTCGAGCGACGCATATCCCCGGCTACAGGCCTTGAGTTTGTCATAAAAATCCAACACGATCTCCGCCAGCGGCATCTGATAAATAGCGAGGCAGCGCTTGGCATCCAGGTAATCAATCCGCACGTGAACCCCGCGCTTCTTCTTGCACAACTCGATCACGGGACTCAGATACTCCGTGGGCGCGATCACCTCGACCTCGATATAGGGCTCCTCGACCCGCTCGATCTTGGCCGCCGGCGGCATTTGAGACGCGCTTTGCACCACGCACATTTGCCCGTCCGTCGTGTACACGCGGTATTCCACATTCGGAACGGTGGTTACGAGTGTAAGGTCGAATTCGCGCTCGAGCCGTTCCTGGATGATTTCCATATGAAGCAACCCGAGGAACCCTAAGCGAAATCCCAAACCGAGGGCCACCGAATTGTCGCCCTGATACTGGAAGGAAGCATCATTGAGGTGCAGCTTGTCTAACGCATCCCGTAACTCCTGGATATCCGTCGTGCCCGCTGGGTACATGCCGCAGAAAACAACCGGCAGAATCTCTTTGTAACCCGGCAACTGCTTCCCGGCGGGATGCGCGGCATCGGTAATCGTATCCCCGATGTTCGTCGAATCCAGGGTCTTGATTCCGCAAATAAGATACCCCACCTCGCCGGCTTCCAGCGCCTCGGCGGGGTGTGCATCGGGCGTCAGAAACCCCAACTCCGATATCTCGTATTTCTCCTCATTGGACATCAGCATAATCCGCTGATTCCTCTCGAGACGCCCTTCCATCATGCGCGCATAAATGACAACCCCCCGATAGGGATTGTATTTCGCGTCGAAAATCAGCGCACGGGGAGGCCGCTCGCGGTCGCCCCGCGGCGGCGCCACACGTTCCACAATCGCCTCGAGCACCTCCCGTGTTCCCTCGCCCGATTTTGCGCTGGTCAACAGCGCCCCGCTCGCATCCAGTCCGATCACTTCCTCGATCTGGCGCCTCACGGATGCCACGTCCGCACTGGGCAGATCAACCTTGTTGATAACAGGGATAATCTCGAGATCTTGTTCAATGGCCCTGTACGCGTGGGCGAGCGTCTGCGCCTCGACCCCCTGCGCACCGCGTGCAGAGTCGAGCTGAGAAGGGCGGTGACAGGGAACGCGAAAAAGCCCTGCGTGTGAGGGCGAGGC
>JAWODE010000448.1:0-11834 GCA_046483455.1 Candidatus Hydrogenedentota bacterium
CACAACATTTCCGACTTGCGGAATCTTTCGGGGCCCACCGGGTCCATTGACATATCCAAACCCGTCGGACCCAATGACAGCTCCACTGTAAATAACACACCGGGCGCCAATCACAACACCCGCTAAGATACTGGCGTTAGGGTAGATAAGCGTATCCGGCCCGATCCGGGCTCCCTTGCCGACATAGACGCCTGCGTACAGGCAGACATTGTCTCCCACCACCGCGTTGTCAGCTATTGTGACATGGGCATCGAGTGCGACATTGTCACCAAGCATCACGTTCTCGCCAACGACGGCGCTGGAATGAATTCCCCGGGGGTGGTCCGTACGGGCGGGCTGGTACTTATTCACAACATCCAGAAAAGCTGCGTAGGGATCGGGAACTTGTATGATAGGAATCCGCGCGCTCGTGATACCCGGTGGCACAAGCAGCGCACCCGCCTTTCCTTCATCAAGGTAACGCGCATACCGCGAGCTGGAAATAAAAGAAAGGTCCTCCTCACCGGCCTGGCGAATGCCATTTAAGCCCGTGAGGCGAACCGACTCATTTCCGATTACGATGCCGCCCACTTGGGCCGCAATCTCACCAACTGTTACATTCATGCGGATTCCCGGTCCCTGCTTCTTCGGCCCATCGACCGGGAAGCCGGGATACCATCCGTTATTGGGCCTTCGTGTAAGCTTCGTTTAGAATGCGCTGTATCTCAAGGGTGATATCAATCCTGGAATGATAAAAGAGCACCGCTGTGCGGCTCTTGGGATCGGCGTCGCCTTCCAGGATAAGATGATAAGCATTGTCCTCGCCGTATTTGGCGATTGCCAAGTCAATATCGTTCTTGACTTCTTTGATCAATGCCGCGGTTTTCGCGTCCATTTTGGCCTGGCGGGATTTCAATTCGGACTCATAGGCAACAAACTCCTGCTGAATCCGGCTTTTCTCAGCATCACGCTCTGTTTCGCTCATGCTGTCGCGTTTCTCGAGGTAAGCATCCTTGGCTGCTTGAATCTTCTCGGACATGGCGTCCAATTCGTCCTGCATAGTCTCGAGTTCACCCTCGAGTTTCGCCATTTTTTCCTGCTGTTTTTTATATTCGTTGAAAACTGCCTTGCGATCAACGACAGCGATTTTCCAATTCGAAACGGCATCCTCCTGAGCAAGCACGCGGCTATTGAGAAGCGCCAAGCCCGTCAACACGAATCCGGAAACCACTCCCAACATTACGGCACGATATTTCACGGTAGAAAATCCCCTCTTTCTCGTTCTCTTTAAACCTTATCGAGAATAGAACATACTCGCATCCCACGAAGAGCTCAACCGCCCTCGCTTTGGATAACTCATCCTTGCCCAGTCAAAGCGCACAGAAGCTTAAGTATACCATTGCCTTTCAGACCTCTGCAAACCGCCCCGCATTCAAAGTATTTACCACCTAGACATGGCGCTCCACCGCTCAACCCCGGAGATTGCCCCTTAGCACCCCCTCGGCGCGCCATGCTACCGAGAACGCTGACTTTGCACGTAGCTAGAATTTGAGCCCGGTCTGCAAGTGTAGACGCCCGTTCCCCTGGTCTTCATCCGCGTTGAGCGGGAATCCGTAGTCCACCCGGATAGGTCCAAGGCGCGGAATATTAAAGCCGAGGCCCACACCGAGGCTGTATTTCATATCGCCGATATCGAAATCGCTGGCTTTCCGCCACACGCCCCCTGCGTCAACAAACGAATACACCCGCAGATTCTCGGTGATTTTATATTTGATCTCGGCGTTTTGCACCAGGCGCAACTCGCCACCCACGTAATACTCGTCGCCAAACCAGATAAACCGTTTCTCGGTGGGTCCGACCTCGCGGTGATCATAGCCACGCACCGTCGAGGTCCCCCCTGCGAAATAGCGGAATTGGATAGGCACGTAACCGGGATCGCCGTAATCATTGGCCCATCCTTCGCGCATCCGGAAAGAGAAAATCCATTTCTCCTCTTCATCAATCGGGAGATACCATATCGAGCTGTGGTCAATGCGGTAGAATTCGTTGTCGCCGCCCAAACCCGCCAATTCCAGCCCGAGGTCATGCTCGGAGCCCCGAGTGGGATCGATACGACGATCAACGGTATTTCGATTGATGCCCCAGAGCGCGCTTGTTGTTACATCGCCACCCCATTTGCGGAGTTCGGGGTTCAATACAAAGCCGACATTGTCAACATCGATGTCGTTGTAGCGAAGGGCAGCCCGGGTCGTGAGATAGGGCGAAAGCTGTTTTCCCAATCGAAGCTGCCCACCCTGACTGGACTCTTCATAATTGAACCCGCTTTCGTACTCGCGGGATTCGTCAAAAACGTCGAATCCAAACGCTAAAGGCGAGCCGAAAATCTCCGGGTCGGTAAACGAGAGATAATACTGATCGCGCAGTTCACCCACATTCAGGCGCAACCGCAACTGTTGCCCCGCCCCGCTGAAACTCGGCCAATTGGCAATGTCGAAATTGCGCAGCCGCAATTCCGAATAGACGCCGAATTTCTCTTCCGTGCTGTATCCAAGGCCGAAATCGAAGTTACCGGTCTTCCCTTCTTCCACATCAACCAGCAGGTTCTCATACGTGTCGTCTCCAGCGATAGATTCCCGCGTGAAGCGAAGCGAGTCGAAGAAGTTGGTATTGTCGAGACGGCGTTCGCTGGCGCGGAGCATCGTGCCGTCGAAGCGTTCGCCCGGATAGAGCAACAATTCCCGCCGCACAACATCATCCCGGGTCACGGTATTGCCGGTGATTTTGATCTCACCCACATACATGAGTTCCCCTTCCTCGATGCGGTGGATGATGTTGGTGGTTTTGGCGTCACGATCGAGCGTCACTTGGGCATTCACAACGGCGTTGACGAAACCGCTGTCCTCATAGCCCTTTTGCACCAAGGCGGCGTCTTCTTCAACTTGGCCGGCATTGTGGACATCACCGGCCTGCACCTCCAGCAAATCCAAGACCTCATCGTCATCGAATACCGTGTTGCCGGAAGAATCCAAGGTCGCCACGGTGTACTCGGGCCCTTCGTCGATATGGATGGTAATGTCCATTCGCTTGCCGGTCTCGTTATAGGCAAAATCGACTTGGGGAATCTCGACTTCGAGCCGCCCGTAGTTCTTGTATTCCGTGAGAATGTTCTCGAGGTCCGCCTCGAATTGGGACTCTTCGTACTTACCGCCCAAGAACCACCATGCGCGGTTCGTTTTCATAATTTTCTTTAATTTTCTTCGGGAAAGTACCGTATTTCCCTCGAACCGTATTTTCCGGATACGCGCCTTTCGGCCCTCGTCAACAACACAGGTGATAGCGACACGTCCCGGCCCGGCGTCTTCAACAATGAAATCGACCGTGGCGTTCGGAAAGCCCTTGCTTTCGTACATTTCCAGAACGCTTTGCCGTTCTTCAGGGTAGGCTTTTTGGTCAAATGTACCGCCTTCATGCCATGTCAATGCGGCGCGGATATGGCGCACACGGACCTTGTCGTTGCCAATGATGTGCAACTCATCAATAATGCGCTTTTCCTCGAAAATATAGGTCAGGACGACCTTTCCCGCTTCGATGACGGCATCGGCCTTAATCGTGGAGAAATAACCGAGTTCATAAAGACGGCGCAGGTCTCGTGCGACGGCGCGAGGGCTGTATTCTTCGCCCGCCTGAACTTCGATTTGAGCGCGCACCACCTGGTCGCTGATGCGTTCCAAGCCTTGCAGACGCACTTCGGCGATGGTTTTCCCCGCAAGCTCCGAGGATTGCGCAAACACGCTTACACACACCGCCAGCGCTACAGCGGATACGGGGTAGAGGATAAGACGTTTCAAGTAGTCACACCTTCCGCTACAGCAGCAGGCTCGAATACCAGCCTGTCGCCGCTCTCCGATGGCCGAACCACAATGCGGGTTCCTGCGCCGAATTCCCCCTTCAACAACAACTCCGACAACGGGTCTTCAATATAGTGTTGAACCGCACGCCGCAAAGGCCGCGCACCATATTGCTCGTCCGTACCCACCCGAACGATGAACTCGCGCGCATCGTCCGTGAGTTCCAGACCGAGCGCCTTTTCCTGGAGGCGTTCTATCACCTCGGACACTTGAATGTCAACAATCTGGCACAATTCGGCATGTCCAAGACGGTGAAAGACGATCGTGTCGTCAATCCGGTTGATAAACTCGGGATTGAAGACTTTCTTAACCTCTTCCATAACCCGGGATTCCATACGCTTGAACTCGTCTTCAGCCCTATCCTGCTGAAAACCAACGGTCGTGCTGCGGCCGATACGCCGCGCCCCGATGTTGCTGGTCATTACAACAACCGTGTTGCGAAAATCGACTTTGCGGCCCGTTGAATCGGTCATATGCCCCTCCTCGAGAACCTGGAGAAGGACATTGAAGACATCCGGATGGGCCTTCTCGATCTCGTCAAACAGCACGACCGAATAGGGGCGGCGGCGAACCTGCTCGGTCAATTGACCGCCCTCATTGTAGCCCACATAGCCGGGAGGCGCGCCGCCCAGGCGCGAAACAGCGAACTTTTCCATGTATTCCGACATATCAATGGTGATCAGGGCCTCTTCGTTGCCGAACAGAAACGAAGCGAGGCTCTTGGCAAGCAAGGTTTTGCCCACGCCGGTCGGTCCCAGGAACAGGAAGGAGCCCACAGGCCGGGCAGCGTTCTTCAACCCGGCCCGAGAACGCTGGATCGCACGCGCGATACTATCGAGCGCATCTTCCTGGCCAACGACGGTCTTTTGAAGCTCCTCGCGCATACGAAGCAGCCGCTCCGACTCGTCTTCCTCGAGCTTTGTGAGGGGAATACCGGTCCACTTGGAGACAATATATGCGATATCCTCTTCAGTGACGGTCATCTCGGCCGAATCGCGTTTTTTCTCCCACTCGCGTTTTTTCTCCTCGAGCAGCCCGATGAGCTGGCGTTCACGGTCGCGCAGCGCGGCGGCTCGCTCGTATTCCTGGCTTCGGATAGCAGATTCTTTCTCCTGCGTGACTTCCTCGATATCCTTTTCAACCTGTTTCAGTTCGGCGGGGCGCGTCGTAATCTGGAGCCGCGCGCGGCTTCCGGCCTCATCTATGACATCGACGGCCTTGTCGGGCAGAAAGCGATCGCTGATGTACTGATTCGAGAGTCTCGCCGCGCCGATGATGGCTTCGTCGGAAAACTTCACGCGGTGGTGGGCTTCGTATTTATCGCGCAGGCCACGAATGATATCGATAGTCTGTTCGACGGTGGGTGCATCGACCATGATGGTCTGGAACCGCCGCGCAAGAGCGGCGTCTTTTTCGATGTGTTTGCGGTATTCGTCCATGGTTGTAGCGCCGATGCACTGGAGTTCGCCGCGGGCCAGCGAAGGTTTCAGCATATTGGCGGCATCCACGGCGCCCTCGGCGGCGCCCGCGCCCACGATAGTGTGCAATTCGTCGATGAAAAGGATGATGTTATCGGCGCGCCGGATTTCCTTCATGACGGATTTAAGGCGTTCTTCAAACTGGCCCCGGTACTTGGTACCCGCAACGACTCCTGCAAGGTCCAACGTGAGCACGCGCCGGTTAAGCAGCAGATCGGGCACATCGCCCTTGATGATAGCTTGGGCCAGTCCTTCTACGATGGCGGTCTTGCCCACTCCCGCTTCGCCAATCAGGACGGGGTTGTTCTTGGTCCGGCGGCTGAGCACTTGGATGACCCGCTCGATCTCGGATTCGCGTCCAATCACGGGATCGAGCTTGCCCTCCTGGGCGAGGGCGGTCAGGTCGCGCCCGAACGTGTCGAGGGCCGGGGTCTGGCTTTTCTTGCTGGTGGCCGCCTGAGGACCGGGCTTGCCCTGGTCACCTAGCAACCGGATGACTTCCGCCTGAATCTTCTCGAGGTCGATTTTGAGGTCTTGCAGCACTTTCGCCGCGATGCCCTCGCCTTCCTTAACAAGCCCGAGTAGGATATGCTCCGTGCCAATGTAGCTATGATTGAAACGGCGGGCCTCCTCGACCGAAAGCTCGAGCACCTTCTTAGCACGAGGGGTGAAGGCAATCTCATCGCTCGAGGGCACGGCATTGCCTCGCTGCACCTGTTGCTCGATCTCCATGGCGAGCGACTCGATATCCACGCCGAGGTTCTCAAGAGCCCGCGCGGCGATACCGTCGGGCTCGCGGCACAGCCCCAAGAGAATATGCTCGGTCCGCACGTATTCGCTGCCCAGGCGAGTAGCTTCCTCGCGGGCAGTGCTGATCACATGTTTGGCTCGTTCGGTAAATCTATCCCACATGGTCCCATTGGCCTTTCCACAAATCGCTTCGCTTACCCGTCACGCTTCGCCTTATGCCGTCCGGCCTGCTGTGATTATGAAAACAATGTCCGGAACAGGTCGGCCCGTTCCATACTGAGTGTAAGCTCATCACACTCCTGGCCGGCACGCATTGCAAGATGTGCGGGCTGGGAAGCATACAATGCATTATTCAATTGCTTGTACGAAAAGTCTTTAACCAGGTCCATGGCAAGACCCAGCCGCAACGACGAGAGAATACTCAATCCTTCGGAGAATCCTAGCAAATGGGCGCCCCGAGCGAGACCCGAGGCCCTTCCGACACGGTCTTCCAGCACGCGCACTCCTTCTGACCGGAAATGCTGCCGGGATTGACGCTCACTCTCGAGCAGACTCGACACGAGGTGCCGCAGATTAAATTGGATTTCTTCTTCCGAGCGCCCGAGCGTGGCCGTATTGGTCACGAGAAACATTTCGCCGAGCGCATCGCTCACCGGCCCGAAAAGCCCTTCAATGTGGTGACCGCTTTGCTGGGCCTGCTCGCTCTCTACAAGCATCTGGTTGTTCATGGCCATGCCGGGAAGGTGCATGATGGCAAACAGACAAAATCCCGTACCCACCTCCGAAAGCGCGGCACTCAGATAACCGTATTTCTCGTCAAATGCAAAATCGAGCGTCTGGGCCAGAAGATCGTCGGCATGGCTGAGTGTGGTCCAGACTTCGTCGAAATCGAAGCCCGAATTACGCACTTGGAGACGCACATGGTCGCGACCGTTTACCATCACGCTGAGCGCTTGGTCGTCGCTCACCCACACGCCACGAGGCCCCCGGGCCCCTTCCATATCGGGAATAATCAAACGGCGCTCGACAAGAAACCGCACGACCCGGGGTTCCAGATGCTCAAGCATGTAAAATTGGCCCGCGCGAAAAATATCGTGACCTTCCATCGCGCCCAGCACACGCTCGAGCACGCTGTGCAATTCGTCATCCGAAGCCTGCCCGGGGAAAGGCAGGTCCGCAAGATTGCGCGTCAGCGACCCGCCGCATTCCGCGACGATATCCGCATCGGGCCCTTCGCCCGACTGCCATCGGGCCTTCTTTTCGAGGAGAGTCTCGAGCATTCGTTAACCCTTCGAGGGCGCGCCGGCATTCAAAGACGCTTCCAACGCTTTGATCTCGTCGCGCAACTTGGCGGCGTCCTCGTAATTTTCCGTTTTCAGAGCGCTGCGAAGCAACGCCCGCTTCGTTTGAAGTTGCATATGCAATTGTTCGCGGGAAGCGTCGCGCGAGGGAATCTTCCCCCGGTGCCGCAAACCCGGCTGCATACCGCGCAGCACATTGGGCAAATGTTCGGCGAAACTTTCGTAACAAACCGGGCAGCCCAGCACTCCGCGCTGCAAAGCGTCCGCCAACTCTAACCCGCACCCGGAACACACGATATGGCGAGCCAAACGGTCAGTGGCCATCCGCTGAAACAAGTCATGCCGGGGTGTCGGCGCCGCACCGGACATCTCGAACCCGGTGCTGGCGTTGCCCTGAATCTCACTAAGGCAACTCTGACAAATATTTCTTACGACGGCTTTCCCATCGATGACTTCGCTATAACGCAAAGTAGCCAATCGCTTATGACAACGTTCACATAACATAGTCTCTTCAGCCCTCATGCGAAGTATAGCATTTCAAGGGGGCCACAGTCCACGTATCGGCGCCTGCTGCAGCGTACAAAACCCAAGACCATTCGAATAAACCCACGCTGTCATTATACGTTAGAAGAATTACTCAATGCGGCTCTTCCATATTTTTCCTGCGGCCAATCTGGTTACGACAAGGTAGCCCTTCCAATGATCGTCCATTTTCTGGGGAAATCGGCGGCATATCAGAGGAAACAAGGGGCTTTTCCAGGTTTCCGGCGGCTGCAGCACCAAGCTTTCGGGAACGCGCATCCCCTCACTCTCCGCTGGTGCGTGGGCTCGCACCAAAGGCCGTCACGTGTCCTAACGACCTTTACGATTTAACAAGGCAGCGAACCATGAGCCCTTCGGATCCCTCGCTGTGTCGCGGTTTCCGACCGCGACACTCTTCCGACCACGCAGGCCTGCGCGTGGTCTCCACTCCGGCAACGGAGGACAGGTTTTCCAACCTGTCCGTAAGACCACCGCGGACGGATACGGCCGCGCTCCTTGTAATACTGACCGGCGAGGGCGCCGGTCCCACACCGGAAAGGACAAGAATTTTCGAGGCAAAGCCACACGGACGAACATGGACGAACATTGCACGGCCTGATCTTCTCACGAAGAGACGGAAGGCCCCAAAACCACTGAAAACGAAGGCCATTTGATGTTCGTGTCGAAATCAACATAAGGGCACGGGCCTCTTGACGCTATCTCTGCGCGATAACTCGTTTGAGCCAGGCATCGTTGTTGGTCCTTTTAGTCCCTTGAGTGCTTACTTGCGGCTCCAGGGTAGGCACCCTGCCTTGCGCGCGAGGCTAACGGCGTTGTATTGTTGGACATACCCTTAGAAGAAGCCAAGGGGACTCAAGATGAATAGTTACGAGCGTTATATGGGCATGGTTCAGGGTGAAAAGGTAGATATTGTCCCGCGTGTGCCCATCCTGATGCATTTTGCCGCGCGCTATGCCGGCGTGACTTACGCCGATTTCGCCCGCGATTGCGAAACCCTCGTCGCGGCCAATAGAAAGCTTGTCGAGGACTTCGGCTTCGATCAACTCGATATCATGTCGGACCCTTGGCGCGAAACGGTGGATTTCGGCGGCGCCATCGAATACCTCGACGACGCCGTGCCGAAATGCACCCGCCATCCTCTCGAAAACTCTCGGAATCTTGCCGAGCTCGAGGACCCCGACCCGCGGACGGCCGATCGAATGGGCAACGCGATCCGCGCAATCCAGCTCTACAAGGAGTTCGGCTACCAGCAGTATTCCATCACCGGCTGGGTGGAAGGTCCTGCCGCGGAGGCCGCCGACATCCGCGGTGTCACGAATTTCCTCATGGACCTCATGACGGAGGAAGGTTTCGCCTGCGACCTTATGGACCAGTGCACCAACAATGCCATCCATTTCGCCCTGGCGCAGCTCAGCGAAGGAGCCGACACCATCGGCATCGGCGACTCGATTGTCAGCCAGTTATCGCCCGAGTTGTACGAAAAACACGTATTCCCCCGGGAAAAGCAGCTTGTCGAGGCCATCCACGCGGCGGACGGCCTCGTGCGTCTGCATATCTGCGGTGACATTAACCATCTGCTCCCCGAAATCGCTCTATTAAAGGTCGATATTCTGGATTGCGATTACCAGGTGGACATGGTCGCCGCGCGCGAGGCCCTCGGCAACAAGATTGTCCTCACTGGCAATCTCGATCCAGTGCGCGCGGTCATGGACTCCGACCCCGAGACCATCCGAGCCGCATTGCGCGAGATTTACGAGACCATCGGCAATCCCTATTTCGTCAACGCGGGATGCGAAATCCCGCCCGCGACCCCCATCGAGAATCTCCAGGCCCTTTGCGAACCTATCCCGGCGCAATGACGGAACCCGGACAAAAGAGTGGAAACGTCTCCGATATGGTACAATCCGCCCCGTGATTGCACCGATTCTAGTAACATTCTTCACGATATTAAGCGCGGACCCCAGCGGGCAGATTGCATTTGTGGCCGGTACCGAGCAGGAAGACCGCCGTGTTAAGATTGTCGATCTGGCCACGGGCACAATTGCGCCGGTAGGACCAGGCGACCGGGACGGTGCGCCCGTATGGTCGCCGGATGGTCAATGGCTGGCATTTCCCACTCGAGGCCCGGAGGGCATGGCAATCCGGATTGTGCGGGCCGACGGTTCCGAGACGCGCGAGATTCCGCACAAATACGCATGGAACGATATGCCGCGGTGGTCGCCCGATGGCCGTCTTCTCGCTTACGTCGGTACGGACGGCGCTGAAGGCATCCGTCCGGAAGATTTGCTCGTGGGCTCATTCATCATGGTCTATAACATGGAGGACAACACCGAAGAACAGTGGGGCGGTGACGCCATGAGCCTGTATCACCCCGTGTGGATGAATGCCGGCGCGGTCATCGCCATTGGCCTTATCCCCGGCGAACAACGGCTGACCACCCACATCTTCATCGTGACGCCCGGCGCCGTAAACCCTCTGCCACCCGAAGGTATGCCGTCTCAAGGCGAGTACGTCGAATGGGCGCCCGCAGCCAATATCGAGCAGACTCTCCTTGCCTATGAATCCAACGACGGCGGCGACCGCGAGGTATTTGTGCTCTCATACAAGCGGGGATCGACCAATGTCTCGAATCATCGTGCCGCGGACTGGAATCCCGTATGGGAGCCTAACGGGGAATGGCTCGCATTCGAATCGTTTCGCTCGGGACGGCGCGGAATATACCGCGTTTTACCGCCCACCGTTCATGTTTTTCCGGTTGCCGTGGGCAAGAATTATGACAACTGGCACCCTACGTGGTCTCCCGACGGCAAATTCATCGCCTACGTATCCGACCGCACTGGAACGCCCCACATCTTCGTGACGGAAATCGCGTCGGAAAAAACGATTCAGGTCACAACGGGCGAGCGCTTCGCTCTGGCGCCGGCCTGGAGGCCGGCATCATGAGGCGGCTGCGCTGGATTCTGCCGCTCATGGTCGTGGCCGCCGTGGCCAATGCCCGCAACGCCGACGGCATCCTCGATATCATTATCACGCCGAACAATGGCGTTCCCGCGATCATCGCTCCCGGCGAGGCGTTCGAGGCGACGCTCACCGCGCGCGCTTCGTTGCGGCTCGTGGATACGGACGGCGATACCGTCGCCCTCGAACCGGAATGGTCCGATTTGCCCGGCGGCCTGCACCGCGCCACCTGTACGATCTCGTCGAAACTCGCTGTTGGCATGTATGCCCTCGAGGCCGTCACGGAGGGACACACCGATACTAACGTCCGCTCGGTGTATATTGCCTCGATGCTGAGCGATTACCCGATTGTGCACATCACCGATGTACACATCGGCAAGGCGGACCGCGACCCGGCCCCGAAAGCGATGTTTGAACGTCTCATTGAACATGTGAACGGCATCAAAGCGGCGTTTGTCCTCATCTCCGGCGATGTTACCGAAAACGGCACCCCCGAACAGTTCCGGACGTTTATCGAGATACTCGATACCTGTGTACTGCCCACTTTCGTGTGCGCGGGCAATCACGACAGACAAGGCCTGAATTACGAAAAGACCTTCGGGCCCCTCGTCTACAGCTTTCAGTACGGCCCTGATGGCTTTCTTGTCTTTGATACGAAGGATTTCATTACGGCCGACAATCTCGGTCCGCAGGTTAGCCGATTGCAGCGGCTCCGGCGGGCAATCAAGCCCTCGCGCTGGTCCATCGGCATGACGCATCGCTATGAACCCTCAATGAGCATGCGCAGTCAGCTCGTGTTGTTCATTGACGACCCCCTTGATTGCCTCATTTTCGGACATTGGCACCGCGAAAGTGAACAAAGAGGCCTCCCTTGGGGCGCGACGCCCATCGTGGTGACGCCCGCCGCCGTAGATGGC
>JAWODE010000456.1:0-3633 GCA_046483455.1 Candidatus Hydrogenedentota bacterium
CGGCGCTCCAGATGGCCGAGTAGTCTCCAGCCTCACCAGATGGGTGACTCGCCTATTGAATCTGTACCCGATAGCCACGGCACTCTTGAGTTATGTAGTCGCATGTTACCCGGCGATCTGGGATCACTCCTATGCTTGATTCGAAGATCGCGGCCATGCACAATGGCGCGCGAGCTTTCGTTCATTCCATAAGGGAGCAAAACCACCGTGACCGCGAGCAGTCTTGTTGGAATCATCGCCCTGCCCATCGTTTTGTTGGTGGGCTTGCTGATCACGCGTGTTGCCACGGTCATGCTTACCTTTACGGGGCTGTCCCGCGATCTGGCGCGGTTTCAGGCTCGTTCGGCATTTACGGGGGTGGGATTCACGACCCGGGAAGCCGAGCGCATTGTCGAGCACCCCGTCAGGCGCCGCATCATCATGTTCCTCATGCTCATGGGAAACGGCACGGTAATTTTGGCCATTACATCGCTGGTACCGATGGTTTTAAGAATGAGTGAAGCAGGAACGGGCAACCTCTTCAGCAGTCTGTTTATTTTGGCGGCGGCCCTCTTTCTGCTCTGGGTGCTGGCAGTTAGCAAATGGGTGGACCGGCGGCTTTTTCACCTGATCGGCTGGGCATTGCGCACCTTCACAAGCCTCGATGTGCGCGATTACCATGGCTTATTGCACCTCTCGGAAGGCTTTACGGTGCTCGAGGTGCCTGTAAAGGAGAACCACTGGGTAACCGGCCGCAACCTCATCGACCTCCGCCTGGCCGACGAAGGTATCCAAGTCCTGGGCATCCAACGCGCCAACGGCACGTATCTGGGGACCCCTACCGGGGAAACCTACTTGCGCAACGGCGATACGCTGCTTCTTTACGGCCGCGAAGACTTGCTGCAATCCCTCGAAAAACGGCGTCAGGGTGAGGCCGGCGATCTGGCTCATGAGGAGGCCTGTGCCAAACAACGCGCACGGCTCGAAGAACAGCTTCGACGCGATAGAAGCGGCCGCCGCCAAGAAGACCTGGACGCAACGAACGAGGAAACAGAATAAAAAGTGAAATAAATGCAAGGGCCACCGGCGCTCTCCCGGCGACCCTGCTTTTTTTGCGGCTATAGCCGACCCGATGCTACTCGATGACGGTAAATTTGGCCGAGCCGGAAATACGCGACTGGTTGGTTTCGATAACCTGCTGTACGGTCACTTCGCCCGGCTCCAGATTGTCCAGAACCTTGAACTGAGCTACGCTGACCCACGTACCGTCTTGGCGCGTGAAGTTCTTGGTACCAATCTCGGCGACGATTTGACCGCCTTGCCCTTGCATCAAGCTGCGTGACTCGCGTACGGCCACGCCATCCTCGCCGGTTCCAAGCAAGGCATACTGGATCGACGCCTCGACCATATCTCCGGGTTTGACCTGTGATGGCAGCACGCTGACGCTCTCGAGCTTTAGCACTTCGCCCTGAGCGGGCTCGTAATCGTATGCCTTCGCGGTCTCCTGCGCGGATTTCGTGCGGCGCGCGCGGATATCGCTGGCAATGGCTCCCGTAGCCGCCCCGACTACTGCCCCGATGGCGGCGCCTTCGCCCGCGTGCCCGGACTGGGCTCCAATAATGGCCCCCGTGCCGGCGCCCAGCGCGCCCCCGAGTGCCGCACCGCGCGGGACCGTTTGACATCCCATCGCCACCACCATCAAAAACGCCAGACCAAACGTTGCTATTGACAAAGTTTTCTGTTTCATTCGGGATTCCTTTCCAATATGTCGTGTATAGCTCCGACCCATGTATTATACGTTGAATTTAGACGCAGGCAAAGCCATTGTATTTACACATTACGGGTTTGTACCCCAGATATCCATGTCGCGGAAGAGCGTCCGGCGGGGCAGGGTCGCGAGGCGAACGATCATTGCGGCCAGGTCCGCGGCGTGTAAGTGCAATCCAGGCCCTGTTTTAGGCCCACTGTCTTCCCCGGTGTCCACGGCACTTGGATTCAAGACCATCACCCGGATATTGGCTTCGCGCACTTCGTAAAGCAGTGCCTGCGCGAATCCCTGAAGACCGAATTTGCTGGCCGCATAGGCTGCCGCACCGGGGTCCCCCTTCTTCCCGCTCATCGAGCTGATGAAGAAAATATCCCCGCATTCCCGCTCGAGCATCCCCGGCAAAAACGCCTGGGTGGTGAGGAATACCCCGGTCAGATTGGTCCGGATAACATCCTCCCAGTCTTCGAGGGCCATACTCACCACGGAGCCGCCCCGAAAGATGCCCGCATTGTTGACGAGGATGTCCGGGACCCCGTGGTCCCTTATGACGCTTGCGCCCAAAGCAGTAACGGCCTCGGGATCGCGCTGGTCGCATGCATACGGCACGCAGGCGGGGCCCAATTCGCTCGCGGCGGCTTTCAGCGCGTTCTCGTCTCGCCCGGTGATGACGATCTTCGCCCCGGCATTGCACAAAGCCCGCGCGATGTGTTTGCCGATGCCCCGGCTCGCGCCCGTCACCACGGCAAGCTTCTCATCAAGTGCGTTTTGTGTCATGGCGTCGCTGCTCCTCTCCCGGCATTTCTTGCGTTCAGTGCGGTGACAAAATCACTCACGTCGTAAACGAATCCAAAGGCCAAGGCCACCCGCCAAAGGGCCAGCTTTTTGCACCACTCCTCCTTCGCCGAGGCCTTGTTCTCGACCGCCGTGGTTGCCTGCCGGAAAGCGGAACACGTGACGCCGTACGTATAATTCATCTCCGCCATACCCCCCGGCGACAATAGCAAACACCAGTTAATCGCGAACCCCGCATAAATCAGGTGCGTGATACTATGCGCACGGCAGAGACCATAAAGTTGGGAACCATTCTCGGCTATGCCCTCGTCGCCCTGTGGACGCGCTTGCGGCGCGAAATCGATCCGCGCGAATCCCCGCTCGATGTCCGCCGCATTGTGCGGCCGCGGATAGCCGTGCTCGCGTTTGTGCTCGAGCATGGCCTGCAGGGCCGGGTCGGGCGCGATTTTCTCGACTTCGGGACCCTTTCTCGGACCCAGTTCGACCGCCCGCTCGTATCCCGGCAGGTCCTTGTAATAGTCGCCTCCGCCCACCACGTGAAACAGCGGCAGGGGCGATTTCCGCACGGCGGCCAGCAGCGGCGGGAACACCTTCTCCATGATCGCGTTTGCCCGGGGGATATACGGCACCACCCGCCACCATCCCGGGAATTGTTCATATGCCGTGCCCGAGTCCCATGCGTGCATTACTACGACCGCCGTGTTGTCGAGCGAGAGGTCCAGATTCGCTTGTTTCCAGCCGCCGAATGCTTCCTCCGGGACCTCGAGCGCGAAGTCCGCGTCGCCATGCTGATAAAACCACGTAGGAACCGGTATTGTATTGGCCATGCCCTGATCCTCCGCACATAAACCCATTCATAGGTGCGCTCATCATGAAACATGAGTGCCTCACGCCGCAACCGCACTAATCACGCAAGCCGTCTTTGTCTCCGGCCGGTCGGTTGGAAAAGCAAAACCGGACCGGTTGAAAACAGGCTCGCCCAAGGCGGATACTACGGGTACCAACGAAAGAGACCTTCTTTTTACGAATAAGCAATTCAAGAGTCGGGTCATGTGCAATCCGGCGTGTATAGATTTTGCTCGAAAACACCTTAA
>JAWODE010000461.1:0-3053 GCA_046483455.1 Candidatus Hydrogenedentota bacterium
TGCTCACTGTAGGTGAATAACTCCGTTACTTCGCGCAGGCGCGCGTTCTCATTGGCCAAATGATAGCGTTCCAGAGCATTGGCGACAGCAAGCTTTATCTCACTGAGACTAAATGGCTTGAGGACATAGTCGTAGGCACCCTCTTTCACAGCGGCGCGGGCTGTTTCGAGGGTGGCAAACCCCGTCATCACGATAGGGATCAGGGCGGGTTTCAACTTGCGGGCTTCATGGATTAGCTGAATCCCGTCCATCTCGGGCATCATAATATCCGTAAACAGGAGCACAAAGTCGTCCTGCTTTTGCAGTAAGTCCAATGCCGCCTGACCATTAGAGACCGCCTCGACAGAGTACCCCTCTTCCTTAAGAATATCTCCCATAAGCTCGCGGATAACGGCTTCGTCATCCACAACAAGGATCTTTGAGTGTTCGGTCATGCGTGAACCCCAGCTTCCAGAACTGCAACCTTTAGTTTACCATATATTCGGGCGCGGCGTTTACCTGATACTCGGGAATTACCCGTTGGCGGCATCAATAGTGCGCCGAGCGCTACGTAACGCGGCCTTCACCCGCGACGGCGCGGTACCCCCGGCGTGACACCGGCGGCTAACCATGCGCTGAAGCGTAAGCTCCTTCAATATATCGCCTTGGAACACCGAGGAATATTCTTGAAATTCCTCGAGAGAGAGTTCTGGAAGCCGCTTATTGTGCTTGATGCAATGGTGCACGATACGCCCGACAATGTTGTGAGCCTCACGGAACGCAACCCCTTTTTCGACCAGATAGTCGGCGATAGCTGTGGCTTCCATAAACCCTTCCTCGACTGCTGTTTCCATCCGGTCGCGATGAACGGTAATGGCAGGCGCCATCCGTGCCAGAACGGACAAGCATATCTGCAGGGTATCGCAGGCGTCGAATAAGGGCTCCTTATCTTCCTGCAGATCGCGGTTGTAGGTCAAGGGGAGGCCCTTCATCACGGTCAAGAGCGTCATCACATCGCCGTACACACGACCGGTTTTGCCACGCACGAGTTCCGCAACATCCGGATTCTTCTTCTGGGGCATGATACTCGATCCGGTGGTAAAAGCATCCCCGATTTCAATAAATCCGTACTCGGGCGTAGACCACAAGACCAATTCTTCACACCACCGGGACAGGTGCATCATGCAGAGCGCGGCATTGCTGCAGAACTCGATGAGGGAGTCCCGATCCGCCACCGCATCCATGCTGTTATTCGAAACCCGCGGGAACCCCAGCTCGTGGGCCACCATTTTGCGGTCGATAGGGTAGGGCGTGCCGGCAAGCGCGGCGGACCCTAACGGCAGGACGTTTACGCGTTTATACAATTGCTTAAACCGCTCGTGGTCCCGTTCGAGCATCTCGACATAGGCCAGAAGATGATGCGCGAGCAACACGGGTTGGGCATGTTGCAGATGCGTGCATCCGGGGAGAATGACGTCGATATGCCCCTCGCCCATGTCGAGGAAGGCGCGTTGCAGCCCCCGCAGCAGTTCCAGGACCACGTCCAGTTGATCGCGCATCCAGAGGCGCACATCGAGCGCGATCTGGTCATTCCGGCTGCGCCCCGTATGTAACCGTTTACCGGCCTCGCCGATGCGCTGGACGAGAGCCGTCTCGATGTTGGTATGGACATCCTCGAGCGACGCATCAAAGACAAACGTTCCCGCGGCGATCTCCTTGGCGATTTCCTTGAGACCGCTGATGATCTTGCGGGCATCGGTTTTCGAGATGATCTTACATTCGCCCAACATGCGGGCATGGGCGATGCTGCCGCGAATATCCCACGGCGCGAGGCGGGCATCAAAGGACACCGATTCGCCAAGCGCCTCGACCAGTGAATCGGCCTGCTCCTGAAAGCGGCCTCCCCAAAGCTTCCCCATCGGTTTGTCCTCGTCGGTGGTCTTACAAAAGACCAGCCCGGTTCCGAACACGCAGGCGCAGGGCGTTCAGCCGGATAAAAGCGCCCGCATCGGCCTGTTGATACGCCCCCTGGTCTTCTTCGAACGTGGAAATCTTCTCGTCGTACAGGGACTTAGGCGCCTTCCGGCCGACGACCGTGCAATTGCCTTTGTACAGTTTGAGGCGGGCCGTCCCTGTAACATGCTCCTGCGATGTGTCAATAAACGCCATTAAAGCCTTCATCTCGGGCGAATACCAGAACCCGTTATAGATCAACTGGGCGATCTTCGGCGACAACTGGTCGCGCTCGAGCATGACCTCGCGGTCCATGGTGATGGACTCGACCGCGCGGTGCGCCTCATAAAGCACCGTGCCGCCCGGCGTCTCGTATACGCCCCGCGATTTCATGCCTACAAAACGATTCTCGACCATATCCACCCGGCCAACACCGTTCGCTCCCGCGACGGCATTGAGCTTGGCCAGCAGTGCCGCGGGCGACAGCCGTTCACCGTCTACCGCCACGGGGGTACCCTCTTCAAACTCGACCTCTACATACGTGGGCTCATCGGGCGCCTTCGCGGGGTCCGTGGTTAATTGAAACATATCGGCCGGGGGTTCCGCCCAGGGGTCCTCAAGAACGCCGCCTTCAAAAGACAGATGGAGCAGGTTGCGATCGCACGAGTACGGTTTTTTGAGCGTAGCGGGGACTTCGATGCCGTGTGCCTTGGCATACTCGATCATTTTGGTGCGGCTGTTAAGGTCCCATTTCGGGTCGCGCCAGGGCGCGATAATGGTTGCCGACGGTTCGAGAGCCAGATAGGTGAGTTCGAACCGCACTTGGTCGTTACCCTTGCCGGTCGCGCCGTGAGCCACTGCATCGGCCTTTTCTTTGCGCAGCACATCGATCTGGGCCTTGGCAATAAGCGGCCGTGCCACGCTGGTGCCAAGCATATACCGGCCCTCGTACAGCGCATTGGCACGCATGGCCGGAAACACGAAATCCCGTACGAATTCCTCGCGCAGGTCTTCACAATGGACGCTACAGGCGCCGGTAGCCCTGGCTTTCGCGACGGCCGGGTCGGTTTCTTCTCCCTGGCCAATGTCCGCAATGAAGGCGACGACATCCGCCTTGTAGG
>JAWODE010000320.1:0-12728 GCA_046483455.1 Candidatus Hydrogenedentota bacterium
CCATACGTCGACGCATGGGTCGAACGCCTCGTACGAAAACTTAAACCCTGACTCCCACCGTTTCTCCCTTTCCTCCACGGGCGCCCCAACCACCGGGGCGCCCGCCTTCCGCTCCCACGGACTGCCTCGAAGATTTGTCCGGTGTGGGACCAGCGTCCTCGCTGGTCCCACACCGGATAAATCTTCGAGGCAGTCCGCGGGAGCGGAAGGCGGGCGCCCCGGTGGTTGGGGCGCCCGTGGAGGTAAGGGAGAAACGGTGGGAGTCAGGGTTTAAGTTTTCGTACGAGGCGTTCGACCCATGCGTCGAGGTAGGTGTGGCCGAGTTCGCGGGCGATGTCGAGCCCTTCGGTCCGGGCCAAGTCGAGGGCGTAGTTCTTCGCCCTGCGGCGCGCTTCACGGCGTTCCTCGGGGGTGAGTTTTCCGTCTTCGCGCGACGCCTTGATCTCGCGCACGTAGGTCTCGTAGGTGTTCATGACGCCCGCTTCCAGCGCCAGAAGGGCGCGTTCACATCGCCGCCGGCGGATGCGGGCGTAGAGTTCGGTCGATTTGAAGAGGGACCACAGACCGCCCAGCAGGGTGCCGAGCAGCATGAGGCCATGGTCTGAATGAATCACGTCGCTTATGGTCACGAGTCATATCCTCCCGGTCACGCCCGCGGATGAACGCGGTAACGATTGTCCGCATGGACGTGCCCGTCGTTGTAGTCATCTTTTACCCAATCGAAATGGCGGCGGCATACGGCGCCAACCATCTTCTGGGACACGCGTTGGCGCGTACGCGCGTTGACGGCCACGAGGTCGGCCGCAATGCCGCCGAATTTCGCGAGATGCTTCGAATTGCGCGCGACGGCGCCGCCTTGATCGACCCAGCCGTAGCGCGCAGCCAGTCGTTCGAGGTCGTCTTGGGTGCGCACGGCGTCGGTGATGATGATCCAGACGGTCTCGCCGGCCATTTCGCAGAGGTCCCGCCGCAGGCGTTCGAGGGATTCGAGCAGGGCGGGATGCACCATGGCCAGGCCGGCGCGGTTCTCGAACTCCCGCAGGCGGAAATGCGAGACCTCTTCGCCATCGACGCGGGTCAACAAGCGCACATCGTTTCGCCGGTTATACGTATTTTCTGACATCGCTGATGTATCCGTTTTCGCCGTCGTCGTTATCGAGGACAGCGGTCATGCCGGGGCGGAGGTACAGTTCCGCCAGGGCGAGGCATTCGTCATCGGGGTCTGGAGACAGGGGCGAAGGCGACTCGCTTCCCGGCTTGATGATTACGTCCCAACTATCGAGCCGCGCCTGTACCAAGTCGATGCGCGGATTGCTCACGGGGGCGGCCATCCCACCCAGCACGGTCTGCGAGTCCAGGAGAAACGGAAACCGCGCGATAAACGCGTATCCCGGCGCGACGCTCACCGCCATGGCGGGCGGGGATGTTGCCGCCACGGCCAGGTTGCCGTCGGTTGCGTTTCGGAGCACGCCGTCGCCGCCCCCCCATGCCAGGCTTACCAGGTTCATCAGGAGTTCAAACGCCGCTTCAATGCGGTCATCCCACGTATTAAACTTTGCCGAAGCCACGGGCCGCTCCTGAAACGCCCATGAGGTTTTGATGTAACTTTTTCCGCGTATTGCCATGATTTACCTCGTGTGGTGGAGATGTGCGGTTACGCCTAGCATGTGAAGCAGGGGAAACATAAAAGGCCTCCTTGCTGTGGCGTGGTTTCCTTTGGCTCGCCGCAGCCCTTTGGCATAGGCGGCTGACCGCGCCAATTTTCCGCGTTTCGTCATCAATCCAGGTGGTAGCCCGAATCAAAACCTACCAATGCATCGTCCAATCGGAACTGGTACAGAGACGTCTCGGTTCCCTGGCGCTGGGTCATGCAATGCAAGGGGTTCTTGACCGAGCGCAAAGGCGAAGTGATGTCGAGCGTCGTGCTAACCGCGTACCCCGAGAACCGGTGTGTCACGCCCTTCACGCGCCGCACGATCCGATCTTCGAACCGTCCGCCCCACTCATCCTCGAGGGCCGGGTCGAGACGCCGGACCGGCGCACCGCGCACTTCGATAAGTTCACCCACGCGGATCCCGTTGCAGCCATGGTGGACCGTAATAATGCCCGCGGCCTCCGGGTAGGCCAGGTCGTCGAGGAGCCCATGCACGAGCAGGTCCGCGTCATCCTGATGGGCGATGCCAAAATGCCGGAAACTCTTGGCGCGGTATCCGAACGTATCCGCGCTGGTGCTGCGTACATAGGTTTTCTCGACCGGGCCGAGAATGGGGTTCCCCTCGAAGTAAATGGCGTTGACAACACCCCCGCCATCGGCCGAAAGCAACACGCCCACGTAAACCGGGTCGTAAAATATGACGTGATCGCATTGGTCTACCTTATGAAAATGGACCGCGCCCATGCTATCGATAGACCAGACACAGCCACCGGCGTAGGCCAACGCGGTGAGTAGGTCAAAGACCCCGTGGTCGGCTTCGAAAGCCGTCAGCGTTGTTGCAACGGGATTAATCGAGTTTTCACACGTTCCGCGGTAGGAGAAGTACTCCTTCAGACGCATTTCAGGCACGTGGTACTTGCCGTCTTTGTAGAGGTACACGTCCGCTTGGCCCAGTTCGACCATTGCCGCGTTGAAACACTCGCCGGCGCCGTAGACGAGGCCAATGTAGCGTCCGTAGGCATCTACACGGTCGTCATATTCGCCGTCATAGCCGCGATGGGGGTTTAACTCGATGGCGTCGATGCCCTTGGTGTCGATGAGGGCTTGCAGCGCCGCGCGTGACGCTTCGGCCGCCAAGGCGTACCCGCTCGCCGCGTACCGTTCGGCGGTCCATGCGGCAATTTCGGGATGGCGTTTGACGGCGTGGCTGTTTTTCGACCGCTCCTCGGAATCGATCATCATCAGGCGGAGGTCCGGCCAGGCGACGCCGTCCACCACCAGCCCGGCGATGGTATCGCCGTCCTTGGCATACGCGGCATTTGCATTAATGCGTGGCGTCTCGACCCACTGTCCGGAGGCGATGCCGGCGGTCTCGAGTTCATTGGCGGGCATTTTGCGCCCGAGGTATTTCTGGTACTCGCGAGTAGCGCCGTCGGGATACGTTTCATGCGTCACAAGGTAATGCACGGGGCCCTCGGCCGCGCTGACAACGTCCTTAACGATCGCATCGAGCCGTTCGCTTGCGTAGCCGCAGCGCACACGGGTGTTCCGATCCGCATCCTCCCGTTCAGCGCGAAACGCGATAACTTCGTGAAACGGTACATAGCGGTCGAGGATCAGTTTCTTTGTATCGCTCCACTCGGGCCCCACCCACGTCACGGCGGCCTCGCAGAATGGCTCGTCTTCGACGGTCACGACAACTCGGTAGCCCGGACCGAGCGCGATGACATCCTTCGGGAGGAGGCCTTCTATCACATCCGGTTCACCCGGCGCCGTTCGCGCGGCTTCCATCAGGGGCACGCGGTCAAAGCGGCCCGCCCGTAGACCGTTTCTATCGTAAACCTCGACCAAGTACTCCATGATTACCACCACCGCTCGCGGAACGTGACCGTTCCAGCAGCCTGGTGCGTGCTCTCGGGCGGGCCGGTATAGGTCAACGTGGTCTCGCCGGGCCCGATACGCGGAAACTCGCCCAACGCGTAAGGGGTGACGTCTTCGCCCTCGAGATACACTTTTGCTTGTACTGCATCGAACGCAATGACCGCGCCCGCGCTCACTACGCCGTCGTACTGGATGGACCGCTCGCCGTCGCTGATCATGGGCGTCACGAGCGTTGCCTGCGCGGTTAGTGTTATCACCGGTAGCGCGAACACCGACCCCGAGCTCGTCAACATCAGAGCCGACGGTGTTTCGGAAATGGTCCACGGTACTTCGATGGCTTGTTCCGCTTCTTCGAAAGGGTCGCGGGCTTCGAGCCGCAATTTGAAGGAACCAACGAGGGTGTTGCGCTCGATCTCGCGCCGAAATGCCGCGCGCCGCACCATCAACCGCCGGCCCGGCCGAACCGACAGCGCCGCCGCGTAATCCACCGCCGAAGCAGCATCGAGCACCGCATCCAAGCGCGTCTCAATGGCCTCGAGGGACGGTTCACCAAGGATCAAACCGGAAACGTCGATTGTCCGCACATCACGTCCGCCGACTTCCTCGTGTTGCTCGTGGACGGCCGAGAGCATGTCGTCCAAAACCAAGCCATTCAGCGTAATCGCCATCACTCGCTTCCTCCCAAAACCGGCACGGTGTCGGTGAGCCCTGCCGGCGCGTGGGGTGGTTGTTCGCGAAGAAAAGGCGCCAGGAGCCGCCAGGCCGTCACGCGCGTACCGTTCGCGGTGGCCGCGAGAGCCGCGAACCGGTCGCCCGCCTCGATACGCTGTCCTCCCACGACCACGTGTTTCTGATCATGGGCGTCCCGCGCCGCCAGCGTGCCATAGACATTTGCTCCGGCGAGAAGCGTCTCGCCAAGCACCAGTGCCTCGGGATACGGTTCCTCGGCATAGGCTGGGTCCAACCGCCCCAGGAGTTCGGTGTGCGCATCGTCGATCGCCGCCTGCACCAGGTCCGTGGGCACCGATGCAGTATCGTTGAGCTGAAACCGTAGCCGCACCATTGCTTCCGTCGTGAAACTCGGCATTTGGAAACCTCCTTGTTAAAGCCGGGTAAAGGGAGCGGTCCGCCAATGCCCCCGGACCGCTCCCTTCCGCGTTACGACCAGTCGCTCTGCACGACTACGCGCGCTTTCTCGTAAATGATCGCGAAGTCGGTTACGACGGTCAGGTATGTGCGGTCCCACTGCTGGTTGATGAGCTTGTCGCTCTCGACCAGCAAGTCTTGCTCGGTGAGTTTCTGGACCGCGTACCCCGCATCGAGGATGGTCAGCTTGTTCGCGGGCTGGTCAGCCATCGGCACGAGGCGCGTTCCCAGCGGAGTGGGCAGGTTGCCGCTCTTCGCGAAGTCGAACAGGGCGGCATCCTTAAACGCAGCCATCTCGAGGATGACCTGGCAGAGGTCCGCGTTAGCCAGCATGTGCGTGGGGGTAAAGTAGTGCTCGAGGGTCAGCGTCATGAAACCCTGGACGAGGTCGCTATAGGTCCACGTGGCCGACGTGGCGGTATCAATCGTCGCAGGCGCCGTGCTGCCCGAGGCATCGCCTTCAACCAGGATCGTGGCCAGCCGTGCGTCGAGATGCCGGCCCAGGCGCTCGCCGATCCGCTGGAGATGCACCCGCAACATGTCGACGGACATGCGCCGGATGACCTCGTACGAAGCAATGACGCCCCGCCCTTTCTTGTCGAGCTTGATGACCCGGTCGCCATAGGTAATGGCCGATTCCGGAATCACCGCGCCCTCGGCGACCGTACGCAGTTCTTCCTCGAGTGCTTTCTCTTCGACATAGGGCACGTCAAAGGCCGTGCTCCCGACACGTTCGTCGCGAATGATGAGATTCGGGTAGACGGGCTTGCGCGTCATGCCGCTCAGCACCGCATCGCGCACCATGTCCGGAAACAGCCATTTCGCACTCGGGTCGGACTGGAAAAAACGGTCCACGGTAATGCGGTCCAGGTCAATGCCGAACTCCTGGGCGCAATAATCGCGCACGTTGGTGCCGAGCGCCCGGAAATACTGCCCGTGGCTCAGACCCAGGCTCTGCAGGGTCTCGTAGAGTTCCGCCCCGCGGACCTGCCGCAACGACTCCGGTTCCTGGCTCAGAAACGCGACGCGTTCCTTCACCATATCGTCTCGATATGCCATCGCTTGCTCCTCCTTACAACAGAACGTGGACGAGGCCCGCTGCCGTGTCCACCTTGAGGTTGATCCCGGCGCCGTTGCCCGAGGCCGGGGCTTTGACCTTGCCGTTGGTCGCGGCCGCAACGACCCCGGCCAGTCCATCGACAGTGGGCGGTGTCGCGCCTTCGTATGCGAAGACGGATACGCCGCGCACCTTGACCGGAATGGCCAGGCCGTTGTCCGACGCGTCGGCAAGCGCCTCGCCAAATACAGTGTCTTCCGCGTCGGTGTCGTTGCTGACGGTGTAAGCACCGGTCAGCTTGACCGCATCGCCGGTCGCGATGCTCACGGTCCCCGAAGCCGGGGTTTTGCAGGTGATGATCAATTCGGTCACCACGCCGCCGATATCGCCAAATGCCATCGTTCATTCTCCTGTGTTTCGCCCGCGCGTGAGCCCGAAAGCTCTGAAACGCGCGCCAGTTGCGGTTCAATTGAATGGGAGGCCCCCGTTGCCGGCTTCCCGCGCAATGAAACGGGGGCATCCCGGCGTGACCGGCGCTCAGCCGTCACGCACGATGCCCATCGCGCGGTTCGTCCAGGCCCCGTGTTCGCTCTCGGGCAGCGCTTCCGGGTGCGAGGTGGGCGATGGGGGATACTTTTGGTCCAAGCGGACCTCGTAGGTCCGCAGGTGGGCACTGAGTTCGTCGAGGCTCAGCGTTTCGAGCGTGCGCCGCCAGACGGTTTCGTCGAACGCGCTGCCGTCGAGTTCACGACCGAGACCGCAGAACCGCTCGACGGCCCGTCTGCGTGCGGTCACGCCATCGCGCAGGATAGCCGCCACCTGTTCCGGGCCGACCAAGAGGTCGTCCATGGTTTCCTGCACCGCCTGGGCGGTTTCGGGAGCAAGAAACGGCATCCGTTCGGCGCGAAGCGTGCACGTTCCGTTGCGGCCCTCGAGAAGCAGCTCGCGTCCATCCTTCGACCACGCCATTACGGTATAAAGGCCGGCGTCTTCCCGAACGGTCTCGCCGTCGTGTTCCAGCCAACGCATGGGGTGAGGCCCTTTTTCGAGCGCCCAACAGCCATCTTCGGAAAGCGGTTGTTCGAGCCGCCAACCCACAAGATGCCCTGCTTGTTCGAGCCGCAAATCCCAATGCGGCCCGGCCTTGTCGTGGTGCCGCTGCAGAACGAACCGGCCCGATGGCGCGGGTTCATATAGCGGCGTTTCCTTAGAAACCGTTGTAACCGTGAGTTCCCAATACATGTTCAGAGCCTCCGCGATTCAAACCAGTTGTTGCAGGAGCAATGCGATGACGCCCGCGAGATTGGCGATGAGCAGGGTCACGCCACGGCTGAGGGTCGTTTCGAGACGCTGCACCCGGGCCTTCAATTCGCCTAAGTCCTCACGCAGCGTGCGCCATTGAATTTCATGCACCACCTTGTAGGGACACGTTTCGTTGTCGTCCGGCATGGCAGGTCTTCCTTCTGTTATCACGCGTTGTTCCATTAGACCGACTCCTGGTTGTCCGAGCGGCTGAGCTCGTACCACGTGCCGTCCACGTACACAAGCACAAGGGTATCGCCGGGGTGGGCCGTCCACGCGCCGCTCAGATACAGGTTCGTATTGTCCGCGAAAACACAGTCCGCATCTCCGCCCACCACCGTGACCCTTTGCCCGTCAACCCCATCATCGAGATTCGTCACATCGTTACCGGAGGTCCAGGTGTCGGGCACACGGAAGAGGTTTGCGCCCGCTACGGTCGGTGTCGTGTCGTTCGCGCTGAACGTTACCACCGAGGAGGTGCTGAGTGCCCCGCAGACGCTCACGTCGTCGCCGAAATGGCACCTCCCCAACCCCGTATATATGGCGTAATTGCACAGGGACCCCTTGGTGATGTCCTCGACGTATAGCCCGTAGAGGTTCGACACCGTCCCCGACGCGCCGACTGTGCCGCCATAGAGGGCGAAGCCGTCGGTCATCACTCCCGACTGGTTCAACACAATTTGTCCCTTGGCCCCGATAGCGCGGGTTATCTCTGAGAACACAGGCCCTACTATGGCCAGACCGCGCACGCCCACGACCTCGGTTGACGTGGCCGAGTACCCGGTACCGACGCTCGCACGCCCCACAACACCCTGGATATTCGACATCGAGTGCGAATCGCCGGACCAGATAACGTGGCCTTCAAATGCGGAACGACTCGTGAGCGTCAGGGTTTCAGAACCTTCCATCTGGGACTTCATGAGGTACGTAGTACCCGAGGCCGTGCCGACGGAGACGGGTCCGCCCTGGATTTCAAGGCCTCCGTCCGTCACGAGGTCGCCGTCGTCCTCAATGTGCACGCCCGCGGCATTTTGGGGATAGATATAGCCTTCCGCGTCGCTCCACAGTCCTTCGACACCGGCTAAGAAATCCTGGCGGGACATTTCGCGCGTGGACTCCGCACTGGCATCGTGGATCAACAGCGTGTCCGCATTCTCGACCGCTGTCTCGTTTAAGGCGGCGGGAATGTCGACGGCGCCCCCATCTACACTGCCGGTGCTGTCGATCGTCAGGTCATCGCTGACTTTTGCGTCCGAAACCGAATCGTCAACCAGTTTCGCGCCGTCGAGGTATCCTTCGCTGGTGGTGAGAACGTGCCCTGTGACGCCCGCCGTGATGCGCCCCCGCGTGGTGAGGTCGCCTTCCACGAGAACGGCGCCATCGGTAGAAAGCGCGCCGTTCGCTTCGATGTCGAGCCCGCCGTCAGCGTCGCCGTAGCCGCCTCCCACCCGCAATTCTTCGATGTAGCGCGGCACCGCGCTCATGCCCAGCAAAAGCACTGCCGCGATGCACGCTCCGTAAATCCATCGCCGTGTTGACATTACTCATCCTCCCACAAACCGCCGGACCACATTTCAATCGGCGCATGAAAATCGCGGCGCCCGGCCTCGAGGGCGTCGTTAAGCTTGAGGGCCCGCGTGCCCGCGACGAATCGCGTTCCCTGCGACCCCGACGCGACCACCGACCCTTCGATGACCTCGAGCACATCCTGGAGCACGCAGTGGCATAGAGCATCGCCATAGGTCCGCCCGGGGATGTGGTCGCAGGTCCGGAGGTCCTTACCGCACACCGAACACTCCGGTTTGCGGAAAGAAAAGCCGATGGACGTTTCCCGATAGACTCCGCCCTCGATGTTCAGGATGAAGTCCTGGTTGTCGGAGGTTCGCAGCACGTAGACATCGGGCCGCACGGAGAGGCGGTCGTCCTCGCGGTGAAGTTGCGAACGGAAAAACGTCCCGCGCGGCAGCGACCCGCGTACGTCGTGCCGTTCCATCAGGGGCCGGCCGGGCACCAGGGCATTGATCCGCGTCAGTTCATTCTCGGGAAACCGGCTGAAATGCCGATCGATCTGGTTGTTGCAGAGATCGAGCGTGAACACGGCGAGTTCTTCTTCCGCCAGCGGCCGCAACGTGAAGGTATTGACCTCGCTCAGGGCGTCATGAAGCGTGCCGCTTTCGCGCGTGCCCACGAGAGCGCCTTCGTGCCGGAATACAAAAGGTTCCAGTTCCATGTGCGTTCCTTTCAACGGGGGTTGTGCCTTATGCCTCTTTGATGCCCAGAGATTGGGCGGCCTTTTCATGACTCATGAATCCCGCATCACGCAGCAAGATGGCGTTTTCAATCTCGCGGTGGCGCGCTTGGGCCTCGCGCACGATATCGGCCGTGCGGTGAGTATGCATGTGCACATTGGCCTGGGCGCTTCCCCACATGAGAGCCAATTCGAAGTTGTAGAGCCGTTCGAGCAACCGTTCGACGCAGCGGTTCACCGCCGTAACTTGGCGCGTGACAATCTCGAACTGCGCCGTGCCGTAGGTCTCGGTCGTGCCGTAATTCCGCCCGAGCAGAATAGGCATGAGGTGCATCCCCGTGATAACCTGCTCCTCGATGGCCTTGTGATTCTCATAGAAGACCTGCGAGCGCTGGTCCCCGCGAATGAGCGATACGCTCACATTATCGAAGGTCACCAGGTTCTGGTCGGTCTCGATGTTGTTCAGCTTCGACCGCAGGTTCTCGAAATTGGCCTCGATACGGGCGTGGTAAGCCTCGACGGACTCGCCGCGCAACCGCTCCTCGGGTCTGTATTGAACGTGAAGCTTCGCCCACCCTGCATTGTGGGTGGCCTTGGCCATATCTTCGAGCAGCCGTTGCTGAATCTTCGCGACAAACGGGATGGCGCGGAGCATGGACCGGCCGTAGGGGTTGGTGCCATCCCGGTCCAGGCCCACATAGACGAAGCGGTCTTTCGGCAGCGGGATTTCGCGTCCTTCGTGAAGTTGGTACGGCCGCAGCCCATCCTTCTCGCGCCGGAAACGGACGGTCCATACGTCCACCGGCACCACGTCCCAGATCGATTCGCGGCTCTGCGACAGCACGATCTCGACCGCCGCCGCGCCATACGTGAACAGCGATGTGTAGAAGATGTCGAGCAGGCCGTCCATGCCGCGGTCGCCACTGTTTACGCGCTTGTTCAGGTCTTCGAGGATGCGTTCCGCGCGACGCTTCGCCGCGTCGGAAGACGGTTGGGTGATCTCGATGTCGTACCCGGTCTGGCAAAGCCGCTTCCAGGTCCAAACGGCGTCCGAGATGTCAGGGATGGCATCGCGCAAGAAGCGGTATACCTGCAGCATGTGGAAAGGCGTGTCATTGGGCAGGCGAACGAATCCGCGTAGGGTTCCCCGCAAACGCGTGTTATCTTCCGGCACCGTAAACGTGCGCGACGGCCTTTCGCGGAACGTTTCCGCCCGCGTCGGCGCTTTCGTTCGTTCCCCGCGCCGCGTCTTGCTCCACAAACGGTTAAACCAGCGTGCCATATCCATTCCCCGTTATTGCTTCACCACTTCTGCCCAAATAGGCTGCGTGTTGCCGCGTACGGGAACGAATTCATCTTGGAAAACGTTGGAAAGAAAAGGGTTGTGAGTTCAGAAGTCTTGCAGAGATATGTGTCTGCTACGAAAGCGAGAAATACGCTGACCGGGCTTTTGCGAGGGTCGATTAGATCTTGACCGAACGGTGCGCGAGCCGGTAAGCCTCCCCTGTTGCCCCGCGAATTTGATTGCCGCCAAGGGCCGTGCCGGTAATCACAGCGCTTTAACGCATGGGCCAGTTACAAGTCTTGGTCAGAGTGTCTTTTCGTCCAGATAAGCCCGGACCGCGCGTGCCACGTCGTGGCCGAAGAGGCGGGCCGTTTTCGGCGTAACGGCGGTTCCACCGGCGTTGGCATAGGGGAACTCGATGGTGGCGGCCGCGGGTTCTCCCGCCCGCGCGGCAAGCCACTGTGCGCAGTTGCCGGTGCTCGTGTTCCAGCCCACGCCATAGGGCATGTCATGTTGGGGAGAATACACGATCGGGCCGTTTTGCACGGACTCGAGCGCCGAGGCGAGAACCTGCACACGCGCCCATGCTCGCTCATCGGGACCGCCTACAAAGAACACCTGCTCATTGTCACCGGGACCTCCCGATCCGCCGCGAATCCACGGACAATGCAGATCGAGCCCGACGGAAAGCTTACCCGCGGACCATTGGGGAAGGAACTCGCGGATGGCCCGCACTTCCGGGTAAATGCTCTGCGCGATATAGTCGCGGTTGTGGTCATGGGGCGCGCGGTTTTTGCCTTGGTCGCCTTTCTCGACGCCGTCCTTATCCATAAACGGGACGGCCAGTATCTGCGCATGCTCGCGCAACCAGCGTGCGTGCGGTGTATCGCTCACGGCCGCTTCCAAGATGCCCTCGAGGAGGAAGCTCGCCATGGTTTCGCACGCGTGATGACGGCAGAGCAGGGCGACCCGGTGCGGGGCGTCCGGGTTTCGACCTAGACTTAACCACTCGACCGAGCGGCCGTCGGATGACTTGCACAATTCCCCAACCTGGATGAGCCCCCCGGCCTCGTGCCTGGCGAGGAACTGCCGAAGGTCCGCTTCGAGATAGGGATAGGTGAACGCAAACCGCACTTCGTCGTACCCGGCGGCAAAGGTATACCGAAACGTGCTCCCTTGCACGGCTTTCGTGCCGAGCCAGGCCCAAGTTTCCCCCGAATCGGTGCTCACTGCGGGGCCGCGGACGCCGATGGGGCTCTTGCCGCTAAACGCAAAGGTGAGCGTGCGGCCGGCCGCGGCCCGCACCCTGAAATTCCAGTAGAACCACCATGTGGTGGTATCGCGCAGGTCGGGCTGGAGCTGAACCGTATCCCCGTCGATTGCCTCGACGATGATGTTGTCTCCGGGATAATCAGCGTCAATGGCCAATCCGTCATTCTTGGCGCCCGTACTCTCGTGGAATTCGGTCATAGTAAACCCTTCTTTACGGTGTTTCCCCGTTTTGAACTGCCACGCATGGAAAACAGCATTGGGTCCGCGGACATAGGGTAAAGATTATTCTCGTATGGATCGAATTTGGACCGACTTCGAATGGCTACTTTTGAAAAACCATTGGATTCCCACCTCAAATAGGACAAAAGGGTGCAATAGATCAATCCCTATCACTGGTGCTTGAACGGCCTGCTTCATCCTTTGGGTCTCAGACGACGATCATCTGGCCACATCAAAAGGCATCAGAGTTCCTGTTATATTCCGTCCTTTCTTCTTCGAGCGTTACGCGCGCAACGTTGCGCATCGCTATGCCCGTTTCCGCAACACCATGTAACGGTCTAGGGTTGAACGCCTTAACCCATTATTGTGCAAGGTTTTACCTCCGTTATTCCGGTTTTTGAAAATTTTGGCATTACGATTGCTCAAAACGACATAAATCTAGACCCGGAGCTTGGCCATGGGGCACAGGGAGACAGGATACACCGGCGAAGAGAAAGGCTCAGGGGTAACGCTCCTGGCGTTTTGCGCTTCCTGGTGTGTTCATTGCCTGTACCAACGAAGAGCCTTCGAGCGTGCGCGGGCGGCCTTGGGCGACAAGGTCGTCTATGGTTGGATCGATATTGAGGCAACCCCTGGCGCTGTCAAGGGATACGCCGTCGAGGCC
>JAWODE010000516.1:0-3397 GCA_046483455.1 Candidatus Hydrogenedentota bacterium
GTAGCAGGGCCACGAGGACGCCGGATACCAACACCACCAGGTCGATATATTTCGGAGAACGCAATAGGCGGGAAACGACAAGGGAGACGGCCTCGGTTCCGAGCCACAGCACGGCGGCGTAAAGCAGGAACCCCAGGCCGGCATCCACCCACTGCACCCAGGAGCCGCCGGTCCAGAACCGGGCTTGCGCGGCGTAAGTAACCTCCGAAAGAAGAAAAACAGACGCGAGAACGAGCGCCACCAACGCCGCCTGGATATGAACATTCAAGGGGGGCCGCGTATCGTCTCGAAAAATGTCGCTTGTTCGCTGTTGTGTATGCACGAAAGGCCTCATTTGTCTGCGTAGTGCCCGACGCATACGGCGAGGAGCGGCGTTTCATCGGTAATTTGTTTCGGCTTCGCGGTTTGTGGAACGTCTGCCCGATTCGCGCTCTGCCCGTATTCCCTCTCCAACTGATTCGTCTGTAGTCTAATCATGCGATGCAGGCGGCGCAAGAATGACTTGCAGAAAGGATGCTGGATTGTGTTGCTTCGATATCACGGCGCGGCGGCATCTACAATGGCGAGTACCTCTTGGAGCGCGCGGATGGTGGGGCCAGGCCAGATTTCGGCGTCGATGCGGTGGGGGTCGTAGCCGTCCTCGCTGGCGGAGCGGATGCATACGGCGGCCATGCCGACGGCTTCGGCGCCGGAGAGTTCACGGCTGCCGCCGTCGCCCACGAACAGGCACGTTTCGGGGGCAACGGCCAGGGCTTCACAGGCCAGGCGGTAGATGCGCGGGTCGGGTTTGCGGAGTCTTGCCAGGGATGAGAAAATTGGTATGTCGATAAGATCGACCAGCCCGAACTCCCGCCATAACGAAGGCAATTCCGGCGGACAATCGGTGATGATGCCGGTTTTCAGGCCGCGGTCTTTGAGTGCCTGTAGTGTATGCCGTGCATCGGGCCGCAAGACGAGGCCTTCACGAATAAACGCTTTTCGAATGCGGGCGGCCTCGGAAACGCCTGCCAAGTTCGGAATCACGCCGATGGCTTCACAGGTGTGTACGACGCAGTCTTCCACGGTGTCCCAGCGGCCGGAACCGCGCGCGTCATAGTCGCGCAGCCATTGTTGGAGGAAAGGTTCCTCGGGGGCACCGACCGTGCGGCCCATGGCGCGGACGGCGGCGTTGTGGGCTGAAGCGCTTAGACTATCGACAAGGGTGCCGAAAAAATCGAAGAGAACCGCCTCGAAGCGCCGTCTCATCACGAATCATTCCTTTTGCGGCGGACGGGATTCAGAATAGGGTACGTGAAAGCGGTAACAAGTCCGATAAGGGCAAGCATGCCGCCGAGAGGGCCGACCAGAAAGATACCCATGGGCCGACTTGCGGAATTGCCGAAAAAGTGCATCGAACCCGTGGCGACTCCGATCGAGAGCGCTTGCGCCATCTTCACCATGAAGGTATGGACGCTGTTGAAAATGGCTTCCCGGCGTTTGCCGGAGGTCTGTTCGTCGAGGTCGATGATCTCGCCGATGAGCGGCGTCTGGAGTACGTAAATCAGCCCTTGGCCGATTCCGACGGTGGTAAACAGGATAATGCCTAATTTCACGCGGGTAGCCGTAGGAAAGGGCAACACCCCGATAACGTGGACAAAGGGCAGGGCCAGGGTCACGATGCCCAGGGCAACGACCACGAGCCATTTGAGGTTGATGCGGGCGGCGAAGACAGGCGTCACCAAGGCGGTCAACAAACAGGAAACCATGAACGGTGCGGCGAGCAGCGTCACCGTGCTTTCGTCGCCGCCCAAACCTGTCTCGGCCCAGTAGGGCAGACTGCGCTGCACGGCAAGATAGCCGATATAAAAGAATCCGAAGATCACGATATATTTTTGAAAAACCGGGTTCTTCAGTGCGCGGGTGAAGTCGCGGAACGGAGCGGTCGCAGGTTTATGCGCCTCGGGCATGAACCGCTCGCGAACCGTAAAAACCAGAAACTGAAAACAGGCGAGCGCGGCTAGGGCATACATGATGGCCACGCGCTGGTAACCGACGGCCGAATAGGCGGGTTCACCTCCGGCTGTTTTCGCCGCTACCCGGGCTGGATCAAGGAGCTTTATCAGAGGTCCGGGCAGCGCGATGGCAAGGGCCAGGCCGATGGTCATCCCCGCCGCAATCCATGTGCCCAGGCGCACGCGCTCTTTCTTCGATAATGCAACTTCAGGAGCCAGCGCCAGCAGCGGGATGTTGCACACGGTGAAGAAGAACCAATGGGCGCACATGATACCCGTCCCGTAGGCGAGATTAATGTAAGACTCGTGGCCCAGCGGCGGAAACCAGAATAAGACGCTCGTTAAGGTCATGCCCACGGAGCCCCAGAAGATGAAGGGGCGGCGCCGGCCGCTTATCAGTATAAATCGCCAGCGGGCACGCTTTGCCCCCGTCTTGTCCGACCACATGCCGACGAGCGGGTCCGTAATACCATCGAAAATGCGGCCCGTCACGAAAATGATCGTTACAAGACCGATGGCGACGTAGACCGTGCGTCCCGTATCCTGGGTAGGCGAATAGAAGTACGTGCCCCATTGGGCGAAGAGCTCACTCGATAACTGGGTGCCAACCATCGCCAAGAGAAAAGCGAACCCTTCGAGATGGGTGAATTCCCGCTCATTGCTTCGTGGCATGGTCCCCAATTCCTTCCGCCTTTCAGACAGGGCACACTATAGCGAAGCCAAAGGCGTTCGTCCAAAATAGACAGGGCTTCCTGGAAGATTAAGGACAATGGAGCTGTTGAAAAACCCGGACCGTGCATTGCAGGCGCGAAAAGCGCCCGGGAGAGACCCTGGTTTGCTGCGCAAAGCGGGGTCTGCCGCGAAAATCTCTCCGGTGTGGGACCGGCGCCCTCGCCGGTCAGTATGATAAGGAGCGCGGACGTACCCGTCCGCGGTGATGTTAGGGACGGGCTGGAAAGCCCGTCCTCCGTTGCCGGAGCGTGGTTGGCGGCATTTTTACGGTCTACGGTTGAGTCCAACGGCTCAAGGTTCGCCGTCGCGAAAATTTCTCCGGTGTGGGACCGGCGCCCTCGCCGGTCAGTATTACAAGGAGCGCGGACGTAACCGTCCGCGGTGGTCTTATGGACGGGCAGGAATGCCCGTCCTCCGTTGCCGGAGCGTGGTTGGCGGCATGTTCACAATCTACGGTTGAGTCCAACCGCTCATGGTTCGCTGCCTCGAAAATTCACCGTTCCGGCAGCCCCATAGCCCCGCTAATCCCTGGGAGACTCCTCAACATGTCCAGTTCTTCCTGGACTCGGTAGTGTATCGGAATAATCTGCTCAATGATGCCGAGAGGTCCGGGGGAAAGTTTTTGTAATTTCTACCAGTTATTCACAATTTGCTTACCAAGTGACTAGTGAGCT
>JAWODE010000324.1:0-3573 GCA_046483455.1 Candidatus Hydrogenedentota bacterium
CCTTACAGGGCTCGAGAGCGAGGGGCAGTGATCCCGGGGCGACGGTACGCGCAAGCGCGCGCCTTGCCCCTATTCATATTAGACCCCTGTTCGGGGCCCTTTTGAGGCCATTGGCGTGCATTCGCGTTCATTGGCGGACTCTCACTCACTGTGTCGCGGTCTGCCGGCCGCGGCGGGCTTGGTCCTACACCGGACAGATTATTTTCGAGGCAGACCCCAGTTTCCTGCGCAAACCAGATGGTCAATCCCTGTTTTTCGCTTAGTTGAACTGATTCAAGGGCTTTTTCAACAGCTCCACTGTTCTCCACTTTCGAGCGCCGGCTCGGCATGCTGACATGAGGTCATTGGTCAAATATCCTCATGCGTGTAATCCCGTGGCCCAAAACCGCTTCCCTCACACCCGATTGGCCAGGCGGTCGGCGAGGCGGGTGTTGCGCTTGGTTTGGCGGATGTTGCGCACGGCGAGGCGGACGGCTTTGGGATCGCCTACGATGACCACGAGTTTGCTCGCGCGTGTCACGGCGGTATACAGAATGTTGCGCTGGAGGAGCAGATAATGCTCGGTCACCATCGGCATGACGACCGCCGGGTATTCGCTCCCTTGGGCTTTGTGCACGGTGCTGGCGTACGCCAGGCCCACTTCATCCAGATCATCAAATCCGTACAACACGGCCCGGTCATCGTAGGAAACCTGCACCTCGCGTATCTCATTATCCACGACGGTGATAATCCCCACGTCGCCGTTGAACACGTCGAGCTCGTAGTTGTTGGACAATTGCATGACCTTGTCGCCCTTGCCGAAGGGATAGCGTTCGATCGCAACCGCGTCCGGATTCAGTGCCTGTTGCAGGACCTCATTGAGGCGGGTGACCCCGGCCTCGCCGCGCCGCATGGGCGCCAGCACCTGGATGTCGCGTTTGGGGTCGAACCCGAACTTGGCGGGCATCCGCTCGGCAACGAGTTGCACCACTGTTTCCATTGCCTTGACAGGGTCCTTGCGCTCGACGAAGAAGAAGTCGGTGGTGTTGAACTCCGGTGGCTGGCCCTTGTTGATCCGGTGGGCATTGGAAATGATGCCGCTCTGGGCCGCCTGCCGGAAGACGGTCTTCAACCACACCACCGGCACGGTTTGGCTGGCGATAACGTCCATCAGCACATTGCCCGGCCCCACTGAGGGGAGTTGGTCGACGTCGCCTACCAGAATAAGCCGAGCGTAGGGCGGCACCGCGAGCAACAGGTTACGCATCAGGGTGATATCGACCATCGACGCTTCATCTATCACGATCAATTCGGTTGTCAGGGGGTTCCCCGCATTGCGCTGGAAGCCGCCTTCCTTGGGGCTAAACTCGAGGAGACGGTGGATGGTGCGGGCTTCGCGCCCGGTGGCCGCTTCCATGCGTTTCGCGGCGCGGCCGGTGGGCGCGGCCAGTTCCATCGAGACGTTCTTCGCGTGGAATATGGCGAGAATGCCGTTGAGTACCGTGGTCTTCCCCGTGCCGGGACCGCCGGTGATGACCAGCACTTTTTCGCGAATGGCGGTGCGAATGGCCTCGCGCTGCTCGTCCGATAGCGTGATCTCGCGCGTTTTCTCGACCCATTCAATGGCTTTTTCGGTCTTAATAGGCACTTCGGTGCCGGGACTCGCGATGAGATGTTTGAGAAGCCTCGCGGACTCAGACTCGGATTGCCAAAGACGCCGGAGGAAAATCGCATCCTCTTCGCGCACGATTTGTTGCCGCGATTCGAGTTTCGAGAGCGCAGCGTCGAATACCTCGGTGCTTTCTTGGATGTCCAGAAGCTCGCCCGCCTTTTCGACCAGGTGCTCGACCCGCTCGAAGACATGCCCCGAATCGGCCGCGCGCTCGAGCAAGTAAAGGAGCCCTGCCTCGATCCGCTGCGGCGCGTTGCGGACCACCCCCAATTGCTCGGCGATTTTATCGGCGCTCCTGAAGGCGATGCCGGAGATGTCCTGAGCCAGTCGGTAAGGATTCTCGCGCAAGACCGCGACGGCTTTGTCGCCATAACGCTTATAAATACGGACCGCTTGGTTGACCCCGATGCCGTGTCCCTGTAGAAACAGCATGATCGACTGGATAGCCCGTTGCCGTTCCCAGGATGCACGAATTTGCGCCGCGCGTTTCCGGCCAATGCCCTCGACGGACTGCAGGCGTTTAGGTTCTTCGCTGATGACGCGTAGCGTGTCGACGCCGAAGGCTTTTACCAGCCGTTTCGCGAATTCGCGCCCGATGCCTGGAATCAAACCCGAGCCCAGGTACTTTTCGATGCCGTGGACCGTGCTTGGCAGGATGGTTTCGTAGCGCTCCATGCGAAGCTGGCGGCCAAATCGCGGATCGTTCACCCACCGGCCCCAGACGCGGATCGTTTCGCCCGGCGACACCGCGGCGAGGTTGCCCACAAAGGTGATAAGTTCACGGGATTGCTTGTCACGCAGGCGCGCCACGAAAAACCCCGTCTCGGCGCTTTCATAGACGATGCGGTCCACCACGCCCTCGATCTGGACCAGACCATCGTCGCCGCTGGGGGCCGCCCTCCGCAAGAGATCGCCCTGGCGGTTATCGTCATAAGGCTGTGTCACGGCCCCCGCCTTTCACGCTGCCGTAAATACTTCATGACACGTCATTTTGCCAAGCTTGACCCCAAAGGTCCACTTTTCTGACCTAATATCAGGAAGTATTCCCCGGTTTTTGCGGTAAACCGGAGGCGGCCCGGCCAAAATTTAGAAATGCTGCTCCAGAAGGAGGGGATTCGTGAAAAGCCTGCACCCTATTCTTGAACGGCGCATGTTCCCTGTGTCATCGTCTTTTTATCATTGAGCTTTTCAAGAGATGAGGAAAGGGGTGTCTGTTATGCATCGACGAGCGTTTTTGCGGACCTTGGGACTTGCAGGGCTGGCCGTGGCAGGAGCGGGCCGGGCGGTCGCCGGCGCCCGGAGAACGCGTCGGCCGAACATCATTTTCATGATGGCCGACGATATGGGCTATGGCGACCCGGTTTGTCAGAATGCCGCCTCGAAGATTCCCACGCCCAATATGAACGGTCTTGCGCGGGAGGGCGTGCGGTTTACCGATGCCCACACGCCTTCCGCCGTGTGCACCCCCACGCGGTACGGCCTGCTGACGGGCCGGTATTGTTGGCGCTCGCGCCTCAAGAGCGGTGTGCTCCAGGGATATGACCGTGCGCTTATCGAGCCCGGCCGCATGACGGTGGCCTCGCTGTTGCGGGACCATGGTTACCATACCGGATGCGTCGGCAAGTGGCACCTCGGTCTCGGCGACAAAGAGCCAACCGACTACACGAAACCCCTCCGCCCCGGTCCCCTTGAAGCCGGTTTCGATTATTTCTTCGGCATTGCCGCATCGCTCGATATGCCTCCTTATTGCTACATTGAAAACGATGCGCCGACGGTCGCTCCGACGGAAACTATCGAACGCTCGCAGCGTCCCGCCTACTGGCGCGAGGGGGCGATTGCCCCCGGCTTTACCCACGAAGGGGTTTTGCCCACGCTGACCGAGAAAGCCGTTGCGTATATCGAGAAACAAGCGCCCGAGGAAA
>JAWODE010000567.1:0-5379 GCA_046483455.1 Candidatus Hydrogenedentota bacterium
GAGTCGCCCGGGCACTTTTCAATAAGCCACAGGTCCTGCTGGCTGATGAACCCACCGGCAACATTGACCCGGACAATGCCGAAATTGTTCTGAATACGTTCACTGATTTTGCCCGAGCCGGAGGGACTGTGTTAATGGTAACACACAGAAACGATGATGTCGCCCGAGCGGACAACCTCTGGCATTTGCAGGACGGCGAATTGCAGGAAGTTTAACGGAAAATATGTATCCGCCGTTTTGTGAACGAACGGAGTTTTAAGGAAATCCAAAGCCTTGACACAAGGTTAAAATGCTCTACGTTAAAGGCAAAACAATCGTGCATTTCCGCGCATGAAACGTGCTTGTGTAGTCGACCCCCAACTCGAGACGCGACCAATTGTTTTAAAAAGCAGGGCAAGTACAACAATACTTGTATTGACACAACAATAGGTTAAGAATAATGCGGCAATATAACATTTTTAGATCTGTCTTTGAATGGTTTCTGTTAACCAATGTTGTATTGATAAGTATGGGGCCTGTCGGATCATCTTTGGTGGTCAAAGCGGAAAAACCAGAGGGATTGAAACGGCCGCGATATGAACAATTTGGCAAAGCTAAAGCTGAAAAGTTTGACAGAATAGGAGAGGCCAGGCCAAAGGTGTATTCCCGTTTGGCTGAGTATCTGGTCGATAGGTTCGAATTATCACAGAAAAAACAGTTTTGTCTACTCGCAGGAAAGGCACAGAATGGACCCGTCCTTCAGAGAGAGATACAGTTTGCCGCCCGCGGCAGACATGCCGTCGAACGCCGGGACACCACCCATGTCCATTGTAAAGAGCTCCTTGCCGTCCTCTTTAGAAACTATCTTAAGTTGGACTCCTTTCTTTCCCTGGAAGGCCGCCAGCGCCTCTTCGGGGTTCTTAAAGCGTAAAGGCTTGGTGCGCTCGCCGACATTGGGGGTGCCAATCACCGCCAGATTGTCCCTGCCGACCACCATCGCGCGAACCATTAGCGGGAAATCGGCTCTGCTCCATTTGGCCTTGTCTCCCGTGGCGAACAGTTGGTACCTGTCCAGGCGGTGTCCGGGATGGGCGCCCTTGGCCTGGATGCGGCCATAACCGTAGACGGTGTTTTTATCATTGCAAAGTATGCGACCGAATGCGCGCCGGTTCTCGCCGCGGCGGGCCCACCCGTCCCAGCCGCTGCCGTGTTTCCAGGCATAGCGCCAGAATCCGCGGACGAACCATGGGTTCCTGAGCATTCCCGTGGGGGAGTAGAGATGCGTATGGCGACCACCAGTCTCTTTGCCGTTTTTATTGAAGACCATGTGCTTCATAAACACGTGCTCTCCGTCGCCGGACATCAAATCCGAAGTCACACCTTCCATATCGAAGCTCTTTCGCTTCTCGTTTCCCGTCTGTTGGCCGGTTTCGGGGTCTATGTCGCTCAGGATGGTGTGCGATATCTCCTCGCCGGTGGCGGGGTTCAGGCGGTATAAGACGATGCCGCCGTCAAGGTAAGTAGACCGGCCGGCGGTCGCGTAGACCGCATCGTTCTGGACCAGGACGGAACCGTGCACCGGCCAGGCGGACTCCAACTGGTCCTCGACACCCACCTGCATCTCCTGCGGCGCCGCCCTGAATTTCCAGGCCATCTCGCCGTTGGCGACATTCAGACTGTAAATCCATCCATCAGCCGAGCCGAAAATCACCTGTCCCTCATAAATACTTGGCGAACTGTCGATACGTCCGCCGGTGACGAAGCTCCATTTATGTTGGCCGGAATGAGCGTCGAACGCATAGACGGTATGGTTATCGACTCCGGCGACAATAAGATTGGACCCCACCACAACCGGTTGAGTGAGTTTCGTATCGGCGACTTTCTTCTTCCACGTCTGTTTTACCTTATCGCCTATTTTCATGGCCGTGGCGCCATTGCGTTCATTGTCGCGGCGATACATCGGCCAGTCGTCATCGCTCGCCTTCGTGGCCTTGGTTTTGCCGTAAGCCGGCCCCTTGACCAGTACAGGTTTTTCGGGCATGTCCATGCCGTAGCCTTCCCCCCTGTGAGGCGCGGAGGCGAAGAATCCGCTCACCTTCGCCGCGGCGTTGCACGCGCATGGGTCCGGCGGGGCGTACAGCATGCCGTTGGCGGGCAGAATGCCGTACTGGCAAGTCCCCCGAATCCAGGAGTTGTTGCCAACCCATCCCTTTTCCCAATCGTACAGTTCCACGCCAGAGGACCCGCGGAGAAGAAATCTTTCCGTGGCCTTGTTGCGATAACACCTGTCATGAGGCATGCTCACAGGTGGTCTCTCTTTATCGAGCTTGTTTTCACTTCTGCCGGTCTTGAGGTCATGGCCCGAATATCCGGGGCTTGTGCGGACCAGGTTGTCAACTACAAAGACATCCGCAGGCGCGTTATAGTTTTCGCCGCAGTCGGTGTCCCAGAGTTTCTTTCCATTTTCGATATCGTACGCCCGGAGCTTCGATTTGCTATAGCGCGGTACCCCCCCCGTCTTATGGCCAGTGTTCCATCCGTCCACGGCCCACAAAACGGGACCATCCGCGGGCTCTCTCTTTTTATCCGGGGTAGGGTAACCGGTACCCACGAGCCGGTCTGCGCATAGAACAACCTCGTCAGTGATAACCACCGTTGGAGCCGAAAACGCCGGCCGGCCGTCGGGGGTGGGCTCTTCGGTCTGCCACAGTTTTTTGCCGCTCATGCTGTCTAGGCAAACCACGCCTTCGGTGGTCTTGTAGGCGATGCGGTCGCCCTTGACGGCCATGGTCAAAGGCAGAAGATATTCATCACCCGAATAGTCGTGCTTCCAGATGGTCTTGCCCGAAGCGGGGTCAATCGCCGTGATGAAGCGGAACTTGCTGGGCTGCGGTTCACCCTTTTCATGCAAGCCCCCCCCCTTTCGCTTGGTTTCAGACGTGCCCACCACCAGGTACAACAGGTTATTGGCGGCGATTATCTCTTCGGTATACTCGGTGCCCTTGTATGTGCGCAGCTTCTTGCCGGTAGCGGCGTCAAAGGCCGAAACAGGCGCATCGAGGCCCAGCGTTGCGTAAACGCGTTGGCCCTTGGCCACGAGCCGGCACGGCAAATGAACCGGACCGGCGCGGAAGTGGCGTATATCGTCCACCCAGGGTGCAATGGGCTGCTTCCAGAGCAATTTTCCATTAAAAGCGTCGCGGGCGACCAGTTTCCACTGCGCGGGGAAGCGGATATACATCAGCGGAGCCTCGTCGATGATATAGAAAATCCTGCCCCTGGCGGTCACCGCCGCGCTCATGCTCGCCAGTTGCTCATGGCTTCGGCCCCAGTCCGGTCCGGCCTTCCACTGAATGGAGCGGGGAAGGCTCACCCTTTCATCCTGCGATACGGCATTGTTGTCGGGGCCGTGCAGATAATGGGTCCATTCGTCCAAATCGTCCGGCCACGGCTTGGTTACCTTTTTTCCGTCAATCCAGGCCACGCCCAGAGGCACCAAGACTCTCATAATCTCGTCTTTCGACACCTGCGCCTCGTCGGTAACGACAAGCAGGTTGACCATATTGTCGGCATACGGCAGTCGGCTACCATCGAACGTGCGGGCCGAGACGCGTCCCCCCAGTCCCGCTTCCCGAATCATTTTGCGGGTCTTCTGCACCTTTCCCTCTTCCCGGTCGATGCCCTGCACCAAGCCGGCGGTCTGTCTGCCCAATGCCGTCGTCAGTTCGCCGTCACCGCAACCGACCTCCACAATCACTCCCCCCTTGTATCCGGCATTCCTTATTATCTCTTCAGCCTGCTCGGCCTTGCCAGCCATTGACAGAAATACTGTCAGACCAAGCACTATCAATGCAACTGATGCAACTCTACTCTTCATTTGCTGTCTCCCGTTTGGTTTGTAAATTCCGCTATTGCCCAAAAAAGAACCTGCCGCGGCATAGCCGCCGCCAAAGCAGGAAGCATTTTGAAGCTGCGCGGCAGACAATATGCTTCCTGCTACTCGCAGTCGCCGGTCGAACTCTCCTCGCTTCGCGAGATCGTTATTTAATGAATAATTCAAGCTAGAATTGATGCTGAACTCCAGCATAGAATTTGGCGCCGTCGTCCGACCAGCCAACGACGGTGGAATACTCGTCGTCGAGAAGGTTCTCCGCCGACACATAGAGGCGGGTGTTGCTTGCGGCGCCCAAAGTGTAGCCAACCGTGGCGCTCAGGTCGAGGTAGTTTCCAAGATCTTGGTACTTTTTGTCCGCCGCGAAACGCTTGTTCTCATACTCGGAGACATATTTGCCGAAGAGATTGACATCCCAGCGTCCCAGCCACGAATAGATCCCGCCGCCCAGGATGACATTGGGTATCTCCTTGTAATCCGACCAATCGCCGTTAGCCTCTTCCTTGCGGGAGGTCATCACCGTGGGGTTGAAAACGAGGGATAGAATATCGCCGACCGGCTGCGACTGCGTCTCGATCTCCAGACCATACTGATGGATGTTCTCATTGGCCGAGAAAAAGAACTCTTCGCCGGCCGCGTTGGTGGTTGAATTTGCGGTCAAGACAGAGACATCGTCCCGCCTGGCGGCGAAACCGCCGATCTTGATTTTGCCGATGTTGTTCTCGCCGGAGATACCGGCATCCACCATCACTCGTTTCTCGTTGTCGGGCTCGGAGCCGTCCGCTGTGAGGGCACCGGCCCGGGGCTGATGCTGTCCGCCGGCGATATGGAAATAGAGTGCACTCTGTTCTTGCAGCATATATTTCGCACCCAGCGTCGCCACCGTTACCGGATCGTCCCATTCATCCTTTACCGGTTCGAGATTCAATCTCTGGCCGGTGATATTGAAGGACGTCCCGCCGTACTCGTTGTTGTAGGTACGGGCATAGCGCAGAGCACCGTCAAGTATCAACCGGTCCAGCGTCAGCTCGTCGGCCACAATCGCCGCGAGAGTCTGGCGATCCTGGCGCGATCCGAAATAGAAGCGCTTGCCGTTCGGCGCAACCCAGTGGTTGTAGAGACCGCCGAATCGCAGGGTATTGTTGGGTGTCAGCTGCAGGCTCTGTATCAGTTCCACGCCATACTCGTAATCCTCCTCTTTCGCAGTAGTGGGCTTGAAGTTCTTGCGTTCATAGTCGAAAGAACGCTCCGTGTAGAAAGTTGTCAGCTCGGTCGAGGCCTTGTCGCTTCCCTCGTAGAGGGCGCGCATCCCGGCCGAATATGCCTGGAGAGGATCGTACTGCTCGATCCTCTTTTTGAACTTCTTGGCGGCTGGCCCGTCGGGGTCCGGCGTCATCAGTTCGCGTTTCCCGTTCAGAGCGAAGGCATACCCCTCCAGCTTCAGCTTGGGGGTGGCCTGGACGGCGCCGCTGCCGAAGGCGGCCTCGATCCGCTCGGCGGCGTTGCGG
>JAWODE010000327.1:0-4428 GCA_046483455.1 Candidatus Hydrogenedentota bacterium
AGTGAGCTCCCTGATGGACTATTCATCGCAGGAGCCTGAACTCCAGAATGTGCCAGACGTACATCAATTCCGCGAGGTGGTCGAAAGCCATCAGCCGGAGCCTCCAGATGTCGATATCGATCCGATGACGGATCTGGCCGTCCTGCCGTTCACAGGAGGCGCTACAGGATGAAGTGGGAATAAGCACGGAAGAATTTTTGGGATTGAGCCGTCAGGACCCGAACGATCCCCGCGAACCCTTCTGTATGACCGTGTTGGCGCTCAAATTGTCGGCGTTCGCGAACGGTGTCAGCGAACTGCACGGTGCAACCGCCCGCGCCATGTGGGCGCGCACATGGGCCGGGGTGCCCGAGGACGAGGTGCCCATCACGTCGATCACCAATGGCGTGCACCAGCGGTTCTGGGTTTCGCGGGACCTCGCAGGCCTCTATGATCGCTATCTTGGCCCCGATTGGATGACCAATCCCTCGGACCCGGCCGTCTGGGGCCGGATCGACCAAGTGCCCGATGCGGAATTGTGGCGAACGCACGAGCGCCGACGCGAGCGGCTCGTGAACTTCGCGCGGCGCCGTCTCGCAATGCAACTCAAGTCACGCGGCGCGCCCAACGCCGAGATTATGGCCGCCACGGAAGCGCTCGATCCCGACGTGCTGACCATCGCGTTCGCGCGGCGGTTTGCCACTTACAAGCGTGCGACACTGCTGCTTTCGGACCCCGAGCGCTTCACCAGTATTCTCCTCGACGAAAAGCGGCCCGTGCAATTCATCTTTGCCGGGAAAGCCCATCCTGCCGACAACCAGGGCAAGGAGTTGATTCGCGGATTGATCCACTTCATGCGCGAACACGACGTGCGCAACCACTTCGTGTTTCTCGAAGACTACGACATCAATGTGGCCCGCTATATGGTCCAGGGCGTGGATTGTTGGCTGAATACTCCGCGACGGCCCCTCGAGGCCTCCGGGACCAGCGGCATGAAATCCGCGGCCAACGGTGGACTCAACATCAGTATTCCGGACGGCTGGTGGTGCGAAGCGGAGGGCCTCGGCGAAAACGGCTGGAGCATCGGTCGTGGAGAGATTTACGATAACCCCGACGAGCAAGATTGCGTCGAGAGCGAGATGCTCTACGAACTGCTCGAGCAGGAGATTGTGCCCATGTTTTACGACCGGGGCACGGATGGTCTTCCCCGGCGCTGGGTCTTGCGTATGAAGAACGCCATGAGAACCATCAATCCCATTTTCAACACTCAGCGCATGGTGCAAGAATACGCGGACCGGTTTTATGTGCCGGCAACGAAACGCCGCCTGGCTTTGAAATCCGATAAGCGCGGACGGTCCCGGGCGCTGGCCGAATGGAAGGAAAAAGTCCGAACTTGCTGGCCGCACGTGCGTTTCACGAACATGGAAAGCGGGGCTGTGGACGGACTGCCCTACGGTTCCAATCTCGAAGTCACGGCCGATCTTTACCTTGACAAACTGGCCACCGATGACGTCACCGTCGAGGTGTACTACGGCTCGGTTGACAGTTACGGCCGCATACACCACGGCCGCCATGCGCCCATGGAACTCGATAAATCACTCCATGACGGTGTTCACCGCTTCAAAGGCTCGATTTATTGCGACAAAACAGGTCAACAGGGGTTTACCGTGCGGGCTATGCCGAACCATCCCGACATGGGGCAGAAGCACGAGACGGCGCTCATTGCCTGGGCATAACGGGACCCACTACGAATAGCATGGATTAGGGGGCAAGGGTCATTTCTTTCGACTAACGCGCGAGTACTGCCTGCCGAATCCGCGGAAAGGAGAAATGCATCATGACCGTGAAACCCATACGCGTTGGTGTCGTGGGTACGGGGTTCGGCCGGTACCATATGGACGGCTACAGCCAGCTCCCCGGCGTCGAAATTCTCGCGATTTGCGATACCAACAAGCAAGAAGCGCAGCAATTCGCCGATAAATACGGCGCGAAATATGTGTTTACCAGTGCCAAACGCATGTTTTCGATGGATGAATTGGACGCCGTCTCCATCGCCGTCCCCAATGCACAACATATGCCGATGACCCTCGATGCCCTGAAAAAAGACAAGCATGTTCTCATCGAAAAGCCCATGACCATCAAGCCCACGGATGCGAAGAAGATGGCTGATGCCGCGAAAAAGGCCGGCAAACGGCTCATGGTCGAGCAGGCCCTGCGGTTCCGGCCCGAAGCGCAGTTGGTGAAGGCCTACGCCGGCCGCGGGGAATTCGGCAACATGTATTACGCCCGCTCGACCTGGTACCGGCGCAAGGGGTGGCCCCATCTCCACATGCCGCCCGACGGCACCCTCGGTCGAGGCATCTGGTTTCTCCAGAAACGCAGGGCCGGGTTTGGCGCTCTCGGCGATATCGGCGTGGATCTCCTTGACCTGGCCTGGTACATCATGGGCACGCCGAAACCCGTTTCGGTATCCGGACAACTCTTCCGGCATGTGGGCGTCCCTGAATTGAGAGCCAAGGGGCTGCCCATCGAGGTCGAAGAAATGGCCGCGGGCCTCATCAAGTTCCAGGGCGGCAAGGCTATCATGGTGGAAGTGTCGTGGGACACCTACACCAAGCCCGCCATGGAATGCTTCATCATGGGCGATCGAGGCGGCGCGAGCGTGTTTCCGCCCAAGGTCTTCCGCGGGAACGACATTGACGAGACCGTCGACATCGAAACCCATTACAACGGCCTCCCCATCGAGACGGCGTACAGCCATTTCATCGACTGCATCCGCGACCGGCGCAAGAAATGCATCGCGCCCGCCGAGCAAAACGTCACCCTCATCAAAATGCTCGACGCCCTCGCCCGCTCCAACAAATCCGGCAAGGAAGTGCGGCTGTAGGTTCACGCGGCGCGGCCGGCCCACACGTGTTTCAGACTGAAAGAGAGCGCGACATCGGCGATCGCCAAGCGTCGGCTCGACAGCTTTCCCTGGCTTCAATGTCGGGCTGGCGGAAGGTCTCTGCGCCGCGCCCTAATCCCCGGATAGATTAACCCGACAAAATGGATACCCTGCTGTGGCCGGTCTCCTGACCTGAGTTCAACACGCCGCTGAAATTTCGCCGTAAGTCCTTGTTTTTTAAGGAGGCCACTCCCGATTTGGGTGTCCCGAGTGTAAACATGGCCCCATGTTCGTGCGCAAGAAGCCCAACCTGTCGGGGTCGGTCAGTGTTCAGGTGAGCGACAAATCCAGCGGCTATCGCGTGGTCAAGACCATCGGTACGGCTCGCGATCCGCAGGAGGTGCAGCGGCTGGTCGAACTGGGCAGGTTGTTCATCGCCCGTCACAGCGGGCAATTCTCCCTTTCCCGGCTGATGAGCGTGATAACGCCGCCATTCTCGATTTCATCCAGACGCTTGGCAACGCCTCGATCCGCACGGTAGGCCCGGAGTTGATCTTCGGTAGACTCTTCGACGAGATCGGCTTCGGCGTGATTCCCGAGCCCCTGTTTCGCGACATCGTCCTCGCCCGGCTGGTCTACCCCACCTGCAAGCTCAAGACGGCCGATTACCTCTTCCGCTACCGTGGCAAGACCGTATCGGCGCAGAGCATTTACCGCTTCCTGGACCGTCTCAACGAACATTACAGCCAGCAGGCGCGGGAGGTGGCCTACCGGCACTCCCGCACGATCCTGCGGAGCATCCGGGTGGTCTTCTACGACATGACCAGCCTCTACTTCGCGGCTGAAGACGAGGACGACCTGCGCATCCGGCCTATGCACCACCGCCGCCGTCGCCGGATCGAAGCCCACGTGCTCGTGGCCTTCGTCGCCTACACCATCTATAAAGAACTCGAACGCCGCCTGCACCCCGCGAAGATTCCGAACAGCCCTCAACGCGCTGCTGAACTGACCCAGATCATGTACGAGATGACCTTGCTGCAGATGGATGAGGAACAACGACCTCTTCACTTGATTGGGTGTCCCAATGTTGAACTCAGGACAAAATGGGTACCCTGCTGTGGCCGGTCTCCTGACCGAGCCACAGGAGCGACCGGAGGCCCGCAGGGCCGGAGGTCTCCAATTCTTGTTCCGAGAAGCCTTCGGCGCGGGTCTGTTTTTGTGATCCTCAGCCCTCCCTCTTTTTTTTGGCCCTTTTTCTGGGCCTTCATCCCGGGCTTATGTTTTGGGCCGTTGCGCTCCAGGGCTGCGGCAAGCAAGATCGAGGAGGCCTGTTCGGTCTTTCGTCGAGTTACTGGGAGATGTGGGGTGTAACCCAGATCGCCGGGTAACATGCGACTACATAACTCAAGAGTGCCGTGGCTATCGGGTACAGATTCAATAGGCGAGTCACCCATCTGGTGAGGCTGGAGACTACTCGGCGATCTGGAGCGCCGAAGGCGCGCTAACATACCAGCCCAGCCTGAAGGGCTGGGTATATACGCATTCCTATACATCCCCCGGTC
>JAWODE010000592.1:0-3767 GCA_046483455.1 Candidatus Hydrogenedentota bacterium
TTGGGGCAGGGAGAATTCTCGTGCTTTGGCGTTTCCCTAAACGACATTTTAGACAATCCGGATGTAGTGTCAGGCGTCCGGGTCCAAGACGCCTGACACGAGGTCAGGCGCTACATTCTGTCAGAAAACTCAGAGCGGTTCGAGCGGTATTGCCAGGCTGCGTGATTTGCCCAGTTCTGATTTGGTTTGGCTTATCCGGTGATTTCGGTGTTTGCGTATCCTGAGGCTGGACGGTACAGTCGCATAGAGAGGGCCAGGCAATGGATTTGCAGGAAATATTGCGGGAAAAGCGCGACGAGATCATACGGGTTGCAGCGAGACATGGGGCGCGAAACGTGCGTGTATTCGGTTCGGTGGCACGGGGGGATGCGGACTCGCACAGCGACGTGGATCTTATTGTCGATCTTGAGCCTGGCACCAGCCTCCTCGCTCACGCGGCGCTTTCGCTGGAACTCAATGAACTTCTTGAGTGTAAGGTGGACGTCATATCCTCACGGGGAATCAAAGCCCGCATCCGCGCGCACGTTCTTGAGGAGGCCGTCCCGCTTTGAGAAGCGAGCGAGAGCGGGTGCTTGATATGCTCGAGGCGATTGACCGCATAGAGCGCTACGCGCGCAAGGCCGGGATGTTTTCGAGCGTGACGAACTCATCCAGTTCTGGTTTGTGCATCACCTGGTGCTGCTAGGGGAAGCGGCAGGACGCCTTGGCCGCCAGTTTCACGAGAGATATCCTGAGTTGCCGTGGCGAGCACTGGTCGCGATGCGAAATGTGCTTATCCACGAGTATTTTGGTGTCGATATGGAGGAGATTTGGGCTGCCGTCGAGCGAGATGTGCCTACCATTAAGGCCGAGCTGCAGAAGATTCTACAAACGTTGAGTGCAGAAGAAACTTTCTGATTCCGCCGCCTCCAGTCACCTCAGCGCGTCACTTCCCGTACGCGATCTCCTCGCCGATGCGTATCTGGGTGGCCGCGCGGCCGACGAGGACAGTGGTGTCATCGAGAGCGACGCGGACCGTTTCCCCAATGCCCCCGTCGATGGGTATGGGCGATTCATCCTTGCCAAGGACTTGGTATACCGTGACGAAGTCCGCTTTCTTGCCGGTCTGACGGCGGATGATCGCGGGGTCGTACCGGCTGGGAGGCTGGGCGCGCCCTTCGGCGGTGTATACCTGCGAAATATCCAACACCGTGACATGGATCGCGGTGCCGTTGCCGGTGTCGACGCTAAAGGTCTCGGGGCATGACTCCAGCTTCGCCACGTTGCGCAGGTGCTGGTAGCCGTTGCCGGGTTTCTCCGTGCGGATGACGGGAAACGCCTCGAGAGATTGTCCGGCGGGCAATTCCTCGAGCTCTCCGAGGAAATGCAGGGTAAGGTCGAAGACGGATTCCTCTTCGGCGGTGCACCGATAGACGTCGACGATTGCATTGTCGCGAAGGAACAGCATTCGATCGAGCACAACGCCGTCGTAGGCTTTATCGAGCGAAGCGCGCGCCAACGACCACCCGCTCGTGCTCTCGAATTCTTTGAAGATGCACGAGGCGTTCCTCTGGCTGGTTTCATTGACGACGACGGTGTTGTGGGCGATGGTCTGTCGATACCATCCCCGGTGAAGGGGGTTACCGTAGGACAGACGGCCGGGATCGACAATGCGCTGGTCGCCGTTAGCATAGAGGATGATGTCGAGCTTGGCCGGCTGAACGTGGCCGCAGGTCTGGAGGCTGTAGTTGAAAAACAGAGCCATGTTGCGGGGGTTGTTTCGGAGAACCGCGAGGCCCGCATCGGGATCGTTGGTGGTGGCCAGCTCGAGTTCCGGAACTTCGGTGTCCGCGGGCGCTTCCTTTCCCCAGAGGAGGCCCCACTCGGTATTGCGGGGCTCGCGCAGAGCGAGATAATTGGGGTCCCCGTAGTGCCGGTAGGCGACCTCGTAAAAACGCCGGGCGCTTTTGATGGAGCTGCGCGTGCTGTCGTTGATGGCCGGGAAGGTCCTGTCCGGGAAAAGCTGGTTTGGGGGCGCGTCAAACATGGCCTTGACCGCCGGGATGGTGTAGAGGTTTATCCCCGCGCGGGTGGCGCCTTCGAGCAGGTAGATGTGCGCCGAGAAGGCATACCAATGGTACGACGGCGCCCCTTCATACCACATGCCGCTGGGCAAGACCGACACGCGCATCTGGTTCAGAAAACCCGTATTGGGGTTGTTTATGGCGAATTCGAGCATTTCGGCATCGCGCAGGACGAACCCCGCTGTAGCAATGCCCGCATTCCGCCAGGATTGCCAATTCGATTTTTCCGAGCGGTGCGTCTTAAGCAACGCCACCATCGGACGCAGAAAATGGTCCGCAATCAGCGCGTGGTCCTCCTTCGAGAAACAAGGCGCCTCATACACAAAATCGTAGCCCATGCCGATGCTGCAAAGCATAACGCCCGCGTTAAGGGTCTGAGCGAAGAGCTTCGCGCCCGAGAGCGAGTCCTTATTGTTGCGGTCATGGCGGGGCAGGTCTTCGTAGAATGAGGCGTATTCGACCAAGATGTCGCGGGCGCGCTGGGCGTACGCAGGCTTCGGGTCGAGCACATAGGCCGTGCCCAGGGTGCTCAGTCCCTTCAGCCATTTCACATGTTGATGCTTGATATAGACCTGGTCATAGGGGAATCCGGAGTAGACCTTGCCGCAGACCTTGCAGACGTGGCGGGTGGGCGATTCGGCCTTAAGGCCGCCGCCGCATTCTTTGCACGTGTACCAATGGCTCCACTGGCCGCCCTCCCGCGGGATTTCAAGAGGGGCTTCGACCAGGGCGTCCGCCTCCTTGAGAATCCCTTGCGCCACCTTTTGCGCCCATTCGAGCGACTCGGCGCGCTCGCGCACCTCGCTCACTTCTTTGTTGGTCAGAAACACACAGGGGTGAGGGCCGTCGGGCAACGTGATATCCACGGATTGCGGGGCTTCTTCAAACGGCGCCGAGAACATAGCCAACGTCAGCAAGAGAAACGTGTGCATTTGATGCTCCTTGGTTGTTGCGATCTCGAGACAGGCAACCTCCCCCCGAAGAGGTTCATTTTAGGGACGCAGAATGTACGATGCAAACTGGTCCGCTTTTTTCTGCAATAGGCGCTCGGAAAGGGCGGCGAGCTTCGGCGCATCTCGTGCGTTGTCTATCGAAGTATTTATATTATATAGAGTAGGCAACGATTTTTGCAGTAGACCGCAGTCCGCGCGATATGGCAGGCTAGTATCCATGCTTGTGTGTGACGGATGTTTTTTGTTTCAAAGGACGGAATTATGAAGAAAGCGCTACCCTATATTGTTTCCCTTTTTGTCACGATTCTGCTTGTGGAACTTGGAGCTTGGGTCTGGCTGGCGAAGTTTGCGAATGAAGAGCAGTTTACCCTGTTGGCCAGCCGTCGACAGTTAAGCAAGCGCGGCATCTTATACAAATACACCGCACACCGGTACTGCGGGTTTATCCCGAAACCCAATTTTCGGTCGCGGCGTACCCGGCATAACTCGCTGGGATACAAAGGAGACGATATCGAGCCCAAGAAAGAAGGAGAACAGAGAATTCTTTGCCTTGGGGGCTCGACAACCGAAGCGCCGGGATAAGCCGGCAGGAAGTAGAGAGTGAAAGTCTCTTGCAGTGAAGGCATAGCGAGCCACACTGGCCCCCGAGTCATGGCTGTTTGTCCCCGAGGACTTGTGGCAAGCGTTGACAGGGGCAGGTGCGGGCTGGGTATTGAGCCGCGAAAGAGCCGTGGTCCGGAGTGCCGACGCC
>JAWODE010000090.1:0-5522 GCA_046483455.1 Candidatus Hydrogenedentota bacterium
CGCCGCCGTCGGTACCGACACAGCTCGATCGGGGCATCGGTTACCTGTCATACATCTCGGCCGTGGCGTCCATGCCCTGTTTTATCGGCGCCAGTTGGTACACCTACAGGGATGACAACCCCAAAGGTAACTGGGCCCAATATGACGAGGATTCGAATTTTGGTGTCGTCGATCGGCAAGACCGCCCTTACGCCGTGTTGTCGGAAACGATGCGTCTTACGAATAGCGCCATTTACGAGCTGGCGGCGGACCCCGTGCGCAACAAGGAATGCGAACTTTTCTGGCGCACGGAACTCATGCGTTGGGACCGCGAGTGGGATGCGCGGTTCCTCCAACGCTATGCACGCACCCAAGAACCGATCCCGGACCCTTTCGCGGAAATGCTGCCCTCGCCGCGCCGGTTTCACGACTCGTATTGGATTCGTCACACAGGGCCCACGGTCTCAATCAATACCGAGGATTTTGTAGGCCATTCGGACGCTCACATGGTGTGGCGTCAGGCGGACTGGCAGCAGCTCGCGCTGTTCGGTATACATAATTTCACGAGTTTCCCGCGAACGTTGTGGTACGGCGCGGAGTGCGAGGACCCGGAAAAGCCGCTGCTACTGGAAAGCAATGCGCGCATTCTGGTGCGCCGGCTCGACAAGGCCGGGCGGGTACGTCGCATGACCCTGGTGGACGGCAGCTTCGTGCGACTGGACTTCTCGGAATTTGTTTTCCGGACGGACCAAAAAGTAGCCTATCTGGACCTCCGTTTCGACCCCGAAAAGAAAGAAGTGTCTATTATGGCGCGGGGCCCGGTGGCGCAGGTAGGCGTTCAGAATGTCGCGGAATGGTCGGCGCAGTGGGAGACCATTCCGGTAGAACCCATCGAGTTCCCCGCGCCTCCCGAGCTGACCGTGTTCGCGCCGCCGGAGCATTAGCCGAGGCCGAAACCAGAACTATCAGCTTTCTCTATGGTTGTGCAATAATCACGCTTACTTTTCGGGGCATCGGTGAGAATTGGCATCAATGAGGCGGAGATAGACCGATGGATTTACCTCCTTTGGCAAACGAATTAAGCCGAAAAATCGCGGATAAAACATGTGTGGGCGGTGTGATTGGGCTTGGATACGTGGGGCTGCCCCTTGTGCAACACCTTTGCGACGCGGGGTATCCCATCCTGGGGTTCGACATCGACCCCGCCAAGACCGATCGTCTCAATCGGGGCGAGAGCTATATCAAACACATCGACCCGGCCTGGATCCGCGCGGCCGTCGCCAACGGTGCGTTTTCAGCAACGAGCGCATTCGACCGGCTTGCGGAGGCGGATTGCATCAGCATCTGCGTGCCGACGCCCCTCGATGCCCACTTTGAACCGGACCTCCACTATGTGCGTGCGACCGCCGAAAGCATTTCGGAAACCTTGCGGCCCGGCCAGTTGGTCATGCTCGAGAGCACAACCTATCCCGGCACAACCGAGGAAATCCTTCTGCCCGCGCTTGAGCGAACCGGGTTGAAGGTGGGGGTAGATTTCTTTCTGGCGTTTTCTCCCGAACGCGAGGACCCGGCCAATCCGGAATTTACGATCAGCACCATACCGAAGGTCCTCGGCGGCATCACCCCCGCCTGCACGGAGCTGGCGGCGCAGTACTACGGGACCATTTTCAAGCAGGTTGTCCGCGTAAGTGCGCCTGCCGTAGCCGAGCTTTCCAAACTGCTCGAGAATATCTTTCGCAGCGTCAACATCGCCTTGGTCAACGAACTCAAAATGCTCTGCGACCGAATGGGGCTGGACGTCTGGGAGGTCATCGACGCCGCAGCCACAAAACCCTTCGGATTCATGCCTTTCTACCCGGGCCCGGGGCTGGGCGGGCATTGCATTCCCATCGATCCCTTCTATTTGAGCTGGAAAGCCCGGGAATACGGAGCACCGACGCGCTTTATTGAACTTGCCGGCCAGATTAACACCATGATGCCCGAATACGTCGTCGCCCGCATCATCAAGGCCCTCAACCAGCAAGGAAAACCCTTGAAAGGGGCCAAAGTATTCATTCTCGGCGCTGCGTATAAAAAGGATGTCGACGATCTGCGCGAATCTCCCTCGCTGAAACTTATGGAGCTCTTGCTCCAGGGCGGCGCCGAGGTGCGCTATAACGATCCCCATATTCCAAAGCTTCCCCCAACACGCAAGTACCATTACGAAATGAGTTCCACCTCCATCACGGCGGAGTCGCTCGCAGAGAGTGACTGCGTACTCATCGCCACAAACCACACGAGCTACGACTACGACTTCATCGTGCAGCACGCTCCTCTGGTGGTCGACACGCGCAACGCCACGCGCAATATAACTCGTAATCGCGAAAAGATCGTAAAGGCATAGTTAAGAATCGACCATTCGTCGCAAATTTTGTCGCAGAAAAACAACTACTCTAGTAACCGCGTGATGGTGATGCAGCGGAAAATTGACTTTACGTCGGAATGGCTGCCATGATGAGGGCGTGGTGTTTAGCAAAAGAGGGAGCGTTGATCATGAAGAGCATACTGATAAAATCCAGCCTGGTACTGTTGGCGGCACTGGTGGTTGTGTCGTGTGGACCAAAGACGGAAACTCCGCCGCCGCAACCTGTGTCGGAACCCGGCCCACCGGCGGCTCCCGAGTCGGAAACCGCGCCCGAGGCCGAACCTGAATCGGAGGGCGAACCGAAGCCGTCTGCAAGTGTAATTCCTGACCTGGCGATTCCGGAAGTTCCCGGTCCGGCGTCCGAAGGCATCCTGCTGGCAAAAGACGGCGCCAGCGAGTACCGTATTGTGCTCGAGCCGGATGCCAGCCCGTCCGAAGAATACGCAGCCAACGAGATACAGACTTTTTTCAAAGCCTGTACAGGCGTCGAGTTGCCGATTGTCAAAGGCAAGCCCGCCGACGCGGTTCCGATGATTGTCCTTGGGTGCGGCCCTGTAGCGGAAGAGCTTGGCGTAAACCCTGCCCCCGAGAAGTTGGGAGACCAGGGTTATGTGATGGTCACGATAGATAAGAACGTGGTTATTGCGGGCTCTGCCGCGGCCGGCACACTGTACGGTGCGCGCGATTTTCTCGAAGCCGACTTGGGAGTCCGCTGGTATGCCCCCGGAGTAACCAAGACGCCCGAATTAATGGAAGCCTATGCGCGCGAACGCACCGAAGCCAACGTAGTGAAGCCTTCTTTCAAGTGGCGGCTGACAAGTTACGAATGGCCCGGAGGGGACGAGGAATTTCGTGCGCGCCGGGGTGAAAACAACGGCAAGGGCGGCCCTGACAACAAACTGGGCATTCAGTATGCCCATGACGGACGATGCCATACTTACTTCCGCTATATCAGCCCGAACCAATACTTTGACGAGCACCCCGAATACTTCTCCGAGATTGGAGGGGAGCGTGTCCGCGAAGAGACGCAGCTCTGCCTGACCAACCCCGATGTACTCGATATTGTCACCGAGAAAATGCTCGAACGCATTCGCAAGCGGCCAGGATACGTGCAACGGAATTTCTCGCAGGAGGACTGGTATTCATACTGCGAATGCGAGAAGTGCAAGGCCATGAATGAGAAACTGGGCACAACGGGCGGTACGCAGTTCTGGTTTGTCAACCAGTTGGCCGAACGCATTTCGAAGGAGTACCCCGATGTTCAAATAGGCACCTTGGCCTATACGTACACCGAGGAACCGCCCAAAGGCATGAAGATGCATCCCAACGTGGCTGTCTGGTTATGCCACATGTTCCCGAGCTGTCAGAGCCATCCCATCGCCACGTGCGAGAAGAACGCCAACTTTAAGCGCCGGGCGAAGAAGTGGGCCGAAATCTGCGACCATTTGTACATCTGGTACTACATTGTCGATTTTGCCCACTACTACAACCCCTACCCGAATTTCGGGGCCATGGCCGCGGATTACAAATTCTTCCACGATATCGGCGTCGAGGGTGTCTATTCGCAGGGGATGAGCGGCGGTGGCGGCGGCGGGGAATTCAGTCTCCTCCGGCCTTACTATGCAACCGAATTGATGATGAATTGCGAGCAGGACCCCGACGTGGTCATGTACGATTTTCTGCAAGGCTATTATGGGGACGCCGCGCCGCATATTTACCGCTACATCAAAATGCTTCAGCACAAAGTGGACGATGACAATATCCACATGCACCTCTATACGAATCCCGGCCAAGGTTACCTCACCGATGAGATCGTGGCGGCCGGCGAACAACTCTTCGACAAAGCCGAGGAGGCCGTGGCCGACGACGAAGAGCTGCTCGAACGTGTCCGCGTGTGCCGCATGCCGCTGGTCTATGCCCGATGGTTCCCGCGGAACGGCTATGAGATTGAAAAGGGAGTGTTGAAGTTCAAGGGAGACCTCGCCACACCGGACGAAATGACCGCCTTCGCCGAGCGTATGGCGGCCCACGGGTTCAAACGCATCCGCGAATGGTCCGGTAGTCCGGAGGAATTGATTACCTACTCGGCGGTGATGAATACACCGATTCCTCTTGCCTCCATCAAGAACGAGCATTTGACGGTGGAAATTGCTCCCTTTATGGGTGGCCGTGCTTTGCGGATCATTCACAACGACACCGGCAAATGTGCCACCGCATACAACGTTGTGAAGAATCTTTTGTTCCCGTTTGGCGGAGGAGAGGACTCACGCGTTGGCGGACTTTACGCAATCTTTGACGGAGGTCCCATGGCGCAAGCCGAGGTAAAAAGTATTTCAGAAGACAAAGATGAGATCACCCTTGCATTAAGCGCGCGGGGCTTCGAAATCGAGCGGCATATCGCTCTCGTGCCTGACAGGCCCGCCCTTGTATTCACCACAACGGTCACCAATCCCAGCGATAAACTCAAGACCACGACCGTGAAGAGCCATCTCGAACTCGACCTCGGCGAATTGGCCACGACCATGGTGGCTTTCGAGAATCTCGCGGCCGAATCCATCGAGACAGACATGCAACCCATTATCGAAGAACTCCGCGAAGGACAAATGTATCACGCCGATACCAAGACCTTGCCCGCGGGCGAATGGACGTTCTCCGGGTCGAAAAGGTTGCAAGTCACCCAACGTTTCGATCCCGAAACGGTAGACCTGACGTGGCTCTATGCGTATCCGGAAGAGCTTCAAGAGCTCGAAGTGGAAATTTGGCGCATGGAAGAGGCGATCCCGCCGGGCAAAAGCGTAGTTTTGCAACACGAACTCGAGATTCAGCCGGTGCAGTAATACGCACTCGAACATACAACAAACACACCGCCCGGAAGACATCCCTCCCGGGCGGTTTTTTCTTTTCCTCCGGCATGGTTTCTGACTATCCGGACTACTATCTGGAAACTTCAGTCATTTTTTCGAAGAAATCGTTCGATCCAGCAGTGGTTTGCTTCGCGAAGAAGAATCCACCCCCGGAACACCTGTCGGTGTTCCACCCCCGCCAGCGGGACCCCGCTGGCGACTCCGCAATACCGAAGGTATGCGTCTTCCCCGCAATACCGAAGGTATGCGTCTTCCCCGCAACGGCGAAGCCGTGT
>JAWODE010000132.1:0-9333 GCA_046483455.1 Candidatus Hydrogenedentota bacterium
GGAGAGTAAGGTGATGGGGAGTGCCGAGCTGGCGCTCGGCGATCCCAGGGACCGGACACGGACACACACAGCGCGGCCTGGCCGCATCCATAATAGAAACCAAGGAGTCCACCCCCGTCCGCTTCGCAGCAGTGGAAGACGCATGCCTTCGGCATTGCGGGGAAGACGCATACCTTCGGCATTGCGGGGAAGACGCATGCCTTCGGCATTGCGGGGAAGACGCATGCCTTCGGCATTGCGGGACGCACACGGACTGGATCCCTGCTTTCGCAGGGGTGACGGAAGGGGCTGCGAACCATGAGCCCTTCGGTTTATCCATGCACCATGAACATGCCGCCAACCACACTCCGGCAACGGAGGACGGGCTTTCCAGCCCGTCCATAAGACCACCGCGGACGATACGTCCGCGCTCCTTGTCATAGCCATTGGCGAAGGCACCGGTCCCACACCGGACAAATCTTCGAGGCAGAAGAACACGGACAAACACGGACGCACACAGCGCGGCCTGGCCGCATCCATAATAAAAACCAAGGAGTCCACCCCCGTCCGCTTCACACCGACAGGTGTTCTGGGGGGATGCTTCGTCTTCGAGAAGCAAACCACCGCCGGGCCGAACGATCTCTTCGAAAAGATAACTGAAGTTTCCAGATAGTAGTACAGATGGCCACTGATAAGAACACCGTGCGCTCGAATGTTGAAGGCCGTAGGTTCTGCAAAGCTCGACTTTTCTGTGCGAATGTGGCTAAATAGGGCTTTTGAATAGAAAGGCATCCGTTGCTGGTGCAGGCGTTTTGCTGCAAACGCAGCAGAAACCGTCCCAGCAATGTTCGTGCAGATTCATTAAATGCCGTCCGCAGCACCCCTTCGGAGGACGGTTTTTGCCCGGAGTTGCGCATTGAAAAACATTGGCCAGGAAGCTGCCGCACGTTTTACGGCAAGCGCGGCAAAGGCCATTCGCGAAGCCATCGAAGAAGTCGATGGGAGGGAGGTCTTTTTTGCAGGCCGCCTCAACGAGGCGGGCCTTGTCTACGAAATCCGTGTATGCGCTCGTGGACATGACGGCGCCGTGCCCGCCTATGTTGAAATGGCCGACCGGGCGGATGTTGTTCTCCACAACCATCCATCCGGGGACATAAGCCCCTCCGAAGCCGACCTGGAGTTATCGTCGCTGTTCGGATTCCACGGGTTGGGGATCTACATCGTCGACAACATGGTTTCACGCGCCTATGTGGTGGTCGAACCTACGCGCGAGCACGCTGCAAAACCGATAGACATTGCAGAACTGAAAAGAGCTTTGTCTCCCGCAAGCGCGTTGGGCCGCATCCTTCCGGATTATGAAGTTCGTCCCCAGCAGGCCCGCATGATGAGTGTGGTGGCAAATGCTTTTAATGAGCAAGGTATTGCCGTGATTGAAGCCCCAACGGGGATTGGCAAAACCATCGCGTATCTTCTTCCCGCGGCACAATGGGCCATCCAGAACCGCGAACGAATCGTAATTTCCACCCGGACCATCAATCTGCAGGAACAGATCATGCAGAAAGACATCCCGGACTTGGCGGCCTGCCTGGAAAAGCCTGTAAAAGCGGTGCTTGTGAAGGGGCGAAGCAATTACCTGTGTCTTAGACGCCTCAAACGGGCTCTCGCGGAAGCAACCCTTTTCGAAGACGAGGAAGACCAGGATCAGTTAAAAGCCCTTGCTGAATGGGCGCGAAAGACCGAGGATGGCACGCGTTCCGACCTGCCGTTTGCTCCCAGACGCGAATTGTGGGAGCAGGTTTGTTCGGAAGCCGACACCTGCCATTTCACTACGTGTCCCAACCAGAAAAGGTGCTTCATCGGAAAAGCCCGTCGAGAAATTGCCAAAGCCGATTTGATCATCGTAAATCATCACATGCTTTTTGCCGATTTAGCCATCAAAAAAGAGGTCGGCAATTTCTCATCGCTGGCCGTATTGCCGGCGTACCGGCGAGTCATTTTCGACGAAGCGCACAATATCGAAGACTCGGCCACCGAATATTTTGGCGCCCAAGCTACACGAGCCGGCGCGCTGCGATTGATCAGCCAGTTTATTCGGACCGAGCGGGGCCGTGAACGCGGCCTGCTTCCGTTCCTTAAAATGAAGCTGATCAAACACACGGGCCACCTGTCCAGGGCGCGTCTCGAGAGACCTCTGGACCTGATAGACAACCACTTGCTTCCGTGCCTTGCGGCGGCCCATGAAGGATTGATCGTGGCCTTCGATGCCTTGCGGGAGCTAGTGGCTGAACGATGCGGCCAGATTGGCCGGGACATCAAGTGGCGGTTAACGGATAGAATTTTAGGGGACTCCGCCCTACGGGACATCCACACCACGTATGTAGCGCCAGCGATAGAAGAATTGCGGGGATGCGCCCAGCATTCCGCCCAATTGCATAAATTATTGTTAGACGTGAACTTGAAAGAAGACAACGGAGATTCCCCCATCGCCGGTGAAATTCAGCAGCTGGGAGGATATCGCGATCGTCTTACGCGACTCGCGAATGTACTCGAAGAAGGAACAAGCCGGGAATTGCCTCCAAACACAGTGCGTTGGATTGAAATTGACGGCAAAAACAAGCGGATCGTGCGCATTGCGCGGTGCCCCCTTCATGTGGGGCCGGAATTGTCCGAGTGGGTGTACGGCAATCTTAAAAGTGTTGTTATGACATCGGCAACCCTTACCGTTGACCACACATTCGATTATTTGTTCAGCAGAATCGGGCTCGACAGCGTAAAAGGCAAAAGCATTACGGCGGAAGCGCTGGATTCGCCGTTTGATTATGAATCACAGGCCATGTTGGGCATTCCGACTGATATTGCCACGCCGGACACAAAGGCCTTCCTACCGGAAGTTGCTGAGTATGTGCGGTCCATTCTAAAAGTCACACGGGGCCACGCTTTTGTTTTGTTCACATCTTTTTATGCCCTCGATTATGTCTTTCGCACATTGAAGGATGACCTGATACGTCAGGGGAGCACGCCCTTAAAACAGGGTAGCATTGCGCGCACTCGTCTTATCGAACGTTTTCGGAGCGACACATCGAGCGTGTTGTTTGGCACCGACAGTTTCTGGGAGGGCGTAGACGTTGCGGGGAAAGCATTACAGTGTGTTATACTCCCGAAACTGCCGTTTCGGGTGCCCACGGAGCCGGTTCTCGAGGCGCGCGCAGAGGCTATTGAAGCGGCAGGCGGCAGTTCATTCATGCAATATACCGTGCCGCAAGCTGTGGTGAAGTTCCGCCAGGGGTTCGGCAGGCTCATTCGGCGGAAAACGGACCGGGGCGCCGTGATTATTCTTGACCGCCGCATACTCACAAAACATTACGGAAAAGTGTTCCTGAGATCGCTGCCAAACCTCCGGCTCGTAAAGGGACCACAAAAAGAACTGGTGACCTCCCTCGAGGCCTTCTTTGGGGAAAGTAGGGTAAAATCATGAATCTCGATATCCGTATTGATGTTTCTCGTGCAAAATCCTCTGCCGTTGGCCCCGAACATGGCATTACCCCCGCGGAGTTTCGGGAAATCCAGAAGCAAATTGATGAAGCGCACGACATCCTCCAGCAAGAACGGAAAGCTGGCAAGTACGGATTCTGGGACCTGTATAAGCAAACAGACGTGCTCAACGAGGTGAAGGAAACCGCAGCCCGCTTTAGCGAGAAAGGCTACGACAACTTCGTTGTGCTGGGTATTGGCGGTTCTTCGTTAGGTACGATAGCATTGGGTTCGGCCCTTCTCTCACCGTACCACAACCTCCTCACAAAACGAAGGCGAAAAGGCCGTCCACGCTTATTCGTGATGGACAACATCGACCCGGTGGTGTTTCGGGAGATGATGCGGCTTTGCCCGCCGAAAAAGACGCTTTACAACGTCATTTCGAAATCCGGCGGCACCGCCGAGACCATGAGCCAGCTCATGATCATTGTCGGCGAGATCGAAAAGAAGCTGGGCCGCGACGCCTTGAAAGACCATCTCGTGGTGACGACCAACCCACGCATTCCGGATGCGCCCCCAAGTCATCTACACCCCGTAGCGGACGAATACGGTCTGACGGAGTTCGCCGTACCGCTCAATGTGGGTGGACGGTTCTCGGTATTCTCTCCGGTCGGTATGTTTCCCGCCGCCATGCTTGGCATGGATATCGATGCTATGATGGAGGGATGCGCGGCGATGGACCACCGTTGCTCGAGCAGCGACTTACGGTCCAATCCAGCGTATCTTCGAGCGGCCGTGCAATACTTGGCCGACGTCAAAAAAGGCAAAGTGATGTCAGTGATGCTTGCTTATGCCAACGGACTTTACAGTATTGCGGATTGGTACCGCCAGCTATGGGCCGAAAGTCTAGGTAAGCGGTATAGCCTGGATGACGAAGAAATTGCTGTGGGGCAAACGCCCATTAAAGCCCTCGGCGCCACGGACCAGCATTCCCAAATCCAACTCTATCGGGAAGGTCCTAACAACAAACTGATTAACACCCTGGAGATCAAAAGATTCGCCAAAAAGGTCAAAATCCCTGAGACGCTGACATCCATTAAGCAATTGGAGTACCTCCGCGGCGCCAGCATGAACAAACTCATGGCAGCCGAACTTCGAGGAACGATTGATGCTCTCAAGCTCAGCCGGCGTCCGGTGTCCCGCATCATTTTCCCCCGCGTAAACGAAAAGACGGTAGCCCAAGTGCTTTACATGCTCGAAGTTGAGACAGCGATGGCCGGCCGCCTGTACAATGTGAACGCCTTCAACCAGCCCGGTGTCGAGGAAGGCAAGAAGATTGCCCGGCGGCTTATGGGAGGGGAAGGGTGAGCGCACCTCGTCCGCGGTTTCCGGCTTATGGCGATAACGGCGACGTGATTGGCGCCCGGAGAGCACGGTGGTCATTTCGGTTCTGTGTGGCTGCTTCCGTCACGTTGATGTTCGCTCTCTGGCTGTCGGAGTATTTTATTGGCTTCGATCGGGCAGAAAACCTTTATCTCAGTGCCTTGACCAAGCACAAAGAATCTGCCCGTCCCTTATTGCGTCAATCCGTCATGAGGGACAAGGAGACTGGCGAGTCACCTAATCCCCGGTATGTACAGGCCCTTGCCGAACGGGAGCTCGATGACGAGATCCTACCCGTCTATCAGCGGGCCTTTGAACTCGATCCAGGCAATGCGATGCTTGCTCTTCGGTACGGGTGCCGTCTATTCATGGCCGGTGAATTCAAAAGGGCACGCGAACGCTTTCGAGACGCGGCCGGAAACGCACCTGAAAACGCCCTCCCGGTGTATCTGGAGGCTGCCACGATTCCCCGTACATTACAGGAAGAAGCCAACATCCTGCAGGAATCCCTGAAGCTCATTGCCCAAGCCAATAGCAGCGGCAAACAAATTACCTTCCCGCGTCCGTTATGGCATCCCAAGTTGCCTCAGAGAGGCCGCCAATATGCGGAATTGCGGCGCGCGGTTATCAATGAATGCCTTGCTCCCATCGCGCATTACCAGGAATACATTACCCGCGTTGCCAAACGCCAGATCGAAGAAGGCCACACCCAGTACTGGGATTCGTGGCTTCAAACCTTGGAAAAAGCCGGGGATAAGATCGCCCGCGCGGCTTTGACTCCCGACGCCAACGGGGATGCAGGCGCCGGTAGTGCGTCACAAGCCCTAATCGGCCTTGATTTCCAGCTCGAAGCCTTACGGCTGCGCCAGGAAATACAACAAAAAGAGAATGGGGGGCCTGAGGAAGCCTTATCCCGAAAAGAGAGTGAATTAAAGAAGGCACTGGGCATTCTGCGAGATTTTGAGAATAGTCGGCAGCCTTTGATTGAACGCGATACCAATGCCCGCCAGTTCGCTTGCTTCACGGCGCCTTTTTTTGCCGTCCTCGCGCTAGGGGCGTTCCTGTTATTATCCGGTCTCTTAAAACGGCTTGTGGGAGCAGACAACCATGGCTGGGCCGTTCCCCATGGTCGCCAAGGAGCCGCCGTGATGGCCGCCTGTGCGTTGGTTCTGGTTGCATTCATCGCGGCAGTACCAACAGTGCAAGAAATAGGCGAAAAAGATGCAGTCCCCGTCTTACGGACCATCTGGCTTGTACTGTTGGGTGGCACAGCCATTGCAGCGCTCGTATATCCAATGTTGGTCCTTCCAAATCCTCGGACCGCCGCCAAAGAAAACTCCCAGGAAACGGAACCTCCCGCGGAACGCATCGCCGAGGCAACCGTGCGATGGCGAGGTGCTTATATCTTGATGATTCGCCGCTTCCTGGGCGTAACTTTCGGCTTATTCTTATGTGTATTCTCTATTTGGGCCCTCCTTCACAGGTTTATGGCATCCCTTTATCCCTGGCAGATTCCACTTTTGGCGGACGGAATGGGGGCAGAGGAACTGGCGGCGGTCCGAAATGCCTTGTCGTTACTGCATTGAGAGACAGTAGTTACCTGACAAAAAATCTCGTGACATAGAGAGAAAGCGTCTACGGGGTTAGTACTATTCGGAATCCGAATTTGACAAATCGGTCTTGTGAAGCTATACTTTCCACATACTGAGCATTCTGCGAATTCCGAACGCCAGGAGAGGGTGAGCCCCGAGAACTTTTCTTCAAGCCTGGAGGGTGATGTCTAGTGAGCGACCACGAACAGAAAGCTTTCACCACATTCGAAGCCGCTAAAATCTGTCACGTAACCCATCACAGCATAAAAAACTGGATTAAGCAGGGATTGATCAAGGCTTCGCGTACCCCTGGGGGGCATTACAGAATCCTCGAAGCAGACTTGGACCGTTTTCGCGAGAAGTACGACATGTTTCCCCGTGATAAGGGCCCGATGAAGAAGCGCGTTATGATTGTTGACGATGATCCCGACGCGTTGGCTCTGATGGAAAATATTCTCACGGATGAGGGTTTCGAGCTCATCAAGGTGAGCAACGCGACGGAGGTGGGCCTACGTGCCGCGCAACTATCTCCTGACCTGATCCTCCTTGATTACTTAATGCCCGAAATCAATGGGTTTGAGGTCTCGAAAGCCTTGCGTGATAATGAACTAACGCGCAGCATCCCTATTATGGCCGTGACATGCCTGACAAAAGAACAGGACATCGAACGGATTTTTGAGTGTGGCGCTGACGAGTATCTGGCCAAACCCTTTAAGGTTGATCAACTTCTGGAGAAAGTTCGCGAGCTAATAGGCCGCGGTCGTATTGTCGAATAGCCACCGCGGCCTGGAGTCATTATGAGCGCTTCTGGTCCACGGCGGGGAATCGAACGGAAGATTCTCAATACCATTCTGCAGGTGGCAATCCTTCCTCTTGTCATCGCAGTGATCGTGGGATACGTCACGGCCCGGGAGGGCCAAAGCAACGCGGTGGAACAAGCCCTCCTGACCGCGGCCCGCAAAACGGCGGACGGGCTTCGCATTGCTTCAGCCCCCTATTTGAAAAGGGCGGAAGGACTTGCCTACGACCCCAAGATAGTAGCGGCACTTCAACCCGGGCCAACCGGCGAACCCACCGCTTCAATCGATACGGATACGCATGAGATTCTAAAGCAGCATCTTGAGAACCTCATCGTGAAAACATCTCGTCCTGCTAATGTTCCCACGATTTTAAGCGTTTTCGGTCCTGGGGGAAGGTTCATCGCCGGCACGCACGAGGAAATTCACACCATCACAAGTGAAGATAATGGTCCCTCTAAATGGGCAGAAATGTTAACGCGTCCCACTTTCGTGGACGTCAATTTTTTGTACAATTCCTATGCTGCCGAAACAGTCGCACCGGTATATCTGGACCCTGATAAGCGGCAAGGTCTTTTGGGTTTTGTCTCGCAAATCGTAGACATCAAACCGATGTTGTTGTTCGCGATGGGTATCGATCCCTTTGCGCCGGAAAGGAAAAAAGGGCACGACGATTACCAAATTGTTTATTCCAGTGAGGGCTATCACCGAACATCCTATGTGGCTGAGACGGATGATCACGGAGTTCCCAACCTCGATGCCGACCCTACGGATCCCACTCTTTCGAAGGTTTTGCGAGAAAAACCGCTACCCAGATATGGCACCCTGCGGATCAGTGACTATATGGCCCCTGATAAGGGCCGGGAAGATGTCTTTTTGGCCTACGCCCAACTGTTCGAGAATATGAACCTTTATGTCGTTGTCCACCGATCAGCAGGGTTGGCTTTACGCAATATTCATCTCGGGGGAATCATTGCGATTGTCTTCTGCATCGGCGTCATCGGCATTCTCTGTCTGAACGCCTATCTCAACATTCACAACAACATCGTGCGCCCGCTCTCGCTCCTCAATGAAGGCGCGCAGATTATTGGCCAGGGGGATTTGGACCTCAAACTTAAAATTGGCACGGGCGATGAAATTGAGGAATTGGCGCAGTCATTTAATAAGATGGCCCTCGCACTGAAACGGAATATCCGGCAGGTGGAAGACTCGGAAGAAAAGTACCGCGGACTGGTCACATGGATGCGTGACGGCATTTTCCAAACGAATCCAACATGGATTCTGGATTTTATGAACCCCGCCGGCGTGCAAATATTCCGGTTTAATAAAGTCGAAGAAATTTTGGGCGCCAGTATCAGCACTATGTTTTACAACCCGGACGATTTCGCCCAGTTTTCGGCGGAACTGCAGCAAAAAGGATTTATCGAGCGCCGCCGGGTCTGGATGAAGCGACGCGATGAACGGGCCATCATCGTCGAGCTCTCAGCAAATACCATTTACGGGGACGACAATACGGTCATTGGATACGAGGGCATTTTCCGTGATCTTTCGAAAAGCGTACGGCTTGAGCGAGAAGCGCGGGACCGCGCAGAACGGCTCAGCGCCATCAGCCAAATCGCCAATGTCATCAATTCCAGCCTGGAAGCCGGTCGTCTCTATGAAAGCCTCGTGGTCGAAATCAAGCGGTTGATCGACTTCGATTTTGCGAGTTTGGCGCTACTCGACGAGCAAGGCGACACATTTGAAATCCGCCAACTCTGGCCCGAAGTAAAAACTGTGGAAAAAGACAAGGTGCGCCTGGATGACGAGACCTCTTCTGCGGCTTGGGTGGCCCGTGAACGTCAACAACTCATGGTAACGGATTTCGAGAAAGACGATGTGCCCTTTACCAACAAAGAATTTTCGAGGGACACGCGAAGCTGTCTTTGTGTACCCCTCTATGCTACAGGCCGCATTATAGGGACGCTGAATTTGGCCTCGGACCGTCCGGAAGCTTTCCGCCGGCACGACGCGGCCGTACTCGAACAGGTCGCGCCCCACGTGGCTGTGGCGATCCGCAACGCCAACTTGCTCGAAAATCTCCAAGCTTCTCTTGAAGACGTCACCCTTGC
>JAWODE010000164.1:0-5223 GCA_046483455.1 Candidatus Hydrogenedentota bacterium
AGGGCGGCGTTTTCCACGGCCTTTTCAATCGTTTCTCCCCACGTAAACGGTCCGTGCTGAGCCACGAGAACACCCGGAAATACACAAGGATCAAGTCCTTCAAACCGGTGCACGATGACCTTCCCCGTGTTGACCTCGTATTCGCCGGCGACCTCGGCCGCGGTCAATGGCTCGGTAACCGGCACATCGCCGTGACAATAGTCGGCGTGAGTCGTACCGAAACACGGAATGGACCGGCAAGCCTGCGCCCAGACCGTTGCAAAGTGGGAATGCGTATGAACGATACCGCCTATGCTCGGAAACGCGCGGTAGAGCTCGAGGTGCGTCGGGAGGTCGGACGAGGGACTCAGGGTACCCTCGACCACGTTCCCATCGAGATCGGCCACAACCATGGTATCCGGATGCAGCGCCGCATAATCAACCCCGCTCGGTTTAATGACAAGCATCGGCGCGCCGCGGTCAATGCTGCTGGCATTCCCCCATGTCGAAAAAACGAGCCCGCGCGCCGCCAAATCACGGTTGGCCTGCCATACGCGCTTCTTCAAATCTTCAAGCATCGCGTCCCCGGTACATTTCAACCCCTTGATTCTTAAATCAAAGTATAGCCCCCGCTAGCCAGATTCAAGCAAAAAAATAGCGGGAGGAGACAACGTCCCGCCCGCTACACACTCACGAAAAGTCCAAGGGCTTACGGCATCAAACCAATCAACGTGGAGATATTACCCACCAGCCATGCCCAGCTTCCGCTGACCGGATACTCGCCGGGATAACGGATAAATTCGACATGGCCATCCATGTACAAGACATTGCAACCGCCAGGTACATGGTTGAAGTTCGCCGCTATGGTCGACGCACTGTCATACATGGTAGCGATTTCGCTTTGCGCGACAGTCGAGGCCGCCGGATTGTTGATATCGGTAATAAAGAATCGCTCGATACCCTCGCGGAGACGGTAAATCGTCATGTCCCCGTAATCACTGTGCGTGATGGACACATCTTTATCATGGTTCTCAGGAGTCGAAAGCGCCCCCCCGAGCGCGGTCAGAAATCCCATGTCGTAGAACGAAAGCGCTCCGCCGACATCGTCGGGATAGTCATTTTCGTCAATACCGGCCGGCAAGAAATGGTCCGACGTTAATGCCCACCCCAAGTAGATATAGGAAAGCGAGTCGAACTTACATGGATTGATTGGCTTATTCCGGTCATTATCGAAGTTCCAGCGTGCCTCGTCCTCATAGCTGCTTCCATCTTCATCCGAAGGACACACCATAAGGGCGCAATCGTTCAAATACTCCGGATAAACATCGAAACCATCGAAGACGAAATAATCGCCCGCATTCACAAGATTGCATTCATCGCTGGTGATATTATCCGTTCGCATCCGCGCCAGCATCGGCCATTTCTCGCCCTTGGATTCATTGGAATACATTTTGAATATCAGCCCCATCTGCTTTAGATTGTTGGCACAACTCGCCCGGCGAGCGGCTTCCCGCGCACGCGCCAGTGCCGGCAATAGTATGGCCGCAAGAATCCCAATGATCGCAATAACTACCAGCAACTCGATTAACGTAAAACCAGACCTCTTCATGGTTCTCTCTCCTTTATCCCTTGTAATAAATATGGTTTACGTACTACTCCCGAAGGCAGGGTTCCCGTTGCGATGTCTCGTGGCGATGCCTTTCACCCCCTTTCTGTTTCAATGTTATAACGGGCCGCGAACCCATCAGACGGTTCCCCAAGTTCATCATCTGCCCGGGTTCGTAGCGCATGTACTTCCTCAGGAAAGACTTCTGCGTGCACGCGCTGCAAGGTCGAATCGTAGTCCCACTCCGACGTGAGCGGCCGCCACCCGTAGCCATCAGCTAGAATGTTGCCGTTCCGTCGCACTTCCTCGAACACGTTGCCCAATTCAATGACCGGAATAGACAAAATTCCTAACATCGTCGCATAGCCCCCCATGGTCAACGCCCAGGAACCGAAAGTAAAAGAACGGGGGGTCGCCCCTTTCGGCAATTCGAGGTCGCCACAGGCCAGCGCATCGCGGACAATCCCCTCCATAAGAGAAGCCACGCGAACTTCACACTCGCGCAATTCCGCCTGCCGGTCGGACGTGGATTTGTCGCGAATAGCTTGGGCACAGACAACCTCGATGATATTCGCCTCGCCAGGGTATAGACGCAAAAACAACTCATTGGCTATCCCCACGGCGAACATTCGCTCACGAGGCCGCCCGCGAAATGCGGCGGCGCGCTCATAGAAAGCCAGTTGGCGTGTGTAGTACCGGGTAGCGAGAATTAGAAGCGCATCTTCTTTGCAGGGGAAATGGTTATAAATCGTACCCCGAGAGCATTCCATCAGTTCGGCGATTTTGCCTATCGTCACCCCCGCATACCCTTCTCGGGCGAGAAGGTCCTGTGTGACCTCAAGAATGCGGTGTTCCCGCCGTCTGATTTCCTGCTCTTTTGGCCTTAATGTTTCCACGTAATTTATAACACCCTGTCAAGATTAAGAATGCTACCGCCTCACTATGCGGCGATTACTAATCTCCCCCGCTTCAAGTTTATGACATACTGTCAAAATTGTCAAGATAATAATTGTTCTGGAATTTCGGATTATTGAGAGATTGAACGAACACGACGGGTAACCGGACGAGCCCACCATCCAGCTCCCTAAAACCAAAGAGTGAAGGGAATCGCAGGATACACTCCGAACTTCTGCGGTAAAACAAACCGGAAACTTGACCGCGGAGACGCAAAGAACGCAGGGCGGGATAAGATAAAGGCAAACCGTGAAAACCAAATACGGTTTTTTTATTACTTTCAACGAACGTCTGCTGAAAGAGGGATCTTCACGCATGGCCAACATGTTTTGAAACGATCTTTCTCTGCGTACTCCGCGCCTCTGCGTTAAAACAAGCCGGAAATTTCACCGCGGAGGCGCTGAGAACGCAGAGGGGGGGAAATACACAAATCGGGGTGTGAAAGGGCACCTTCTAATCAATTCCCATACATGTTTATTCAAAAACCGTCCTGAACCTATCGTCCACAAGGTTTCAAGACAGCTTTCTCTGCGTCCTCTGCGTCTCTGCGGTAAAAACAGGCGGGAAATTTCACCGCGGAGGCGCTGAGAACGCAGAGAGGAAGAAAAAGAAGTGAATCAGGGATTGCGAAAGCAGGTCTTCGAATCAATTCCATTCAATGCTCATCGAAACGGTGCTCACCGCATGGTCAATAAGCCTTAAAGATATCTTCCTCTGCGCACTCCGCGCCTCTGCGGTAAAAACAGGCGGGAAATTTCACCGCGGAGGCGCTGAGAACGCAGAGGGGAAGAAAGAAAGTAAATCAGGGGGACGGAAGCACGCTCTTCTAATCAATTCCCATAATTCTTTATTCGAAGATCATCGTGACACCAGGGTCCATAAGGTTTAAAGATATCTTTCTCCGCGTCCTCTGCGTCCCTGCGGTAGAACAAACCGGAAACTTGACCGCCGAGACGCTGAGAACGTAGAGGCGTCTCCCAACGGGGGGCGGGTTTTCCAACCCGCCATTTTTCCGGGCCGTCGCTGGAGCGGTTTTCACCCCCCGACTTGCCTGGCACGGGATCTGCTTTCCTGGTAGCAGCAGCAACGAAGATAGTGGCTGAGGCTATTGCAATGCCCCGATTGCGACGTATCGAGGACAACCAGCGCTCGACAGCAACCGCGCGGTCACAACAACCGCGTGACCCCGGCGTACACGACGGCCCCGGGTTGTCCTTACGCACGGGATTTGACTAATATGCTGATGAGGCGAAATAGGGGGAATGAATGCCCGAAGAACCGCCGAACATAGATAGCGACGGAGAGCAGCCGACCAATTTCGGTGAGAGACCGCCGGAGCGGGATTCCACGCCCGAGCAGGGGGCATCGAAACCGGAGCGCCCTGAGAAGCCAGGTCCACCGCCGAGTGATTTTCACATATCCCCCTCGGACGGCGAGCTGGATACCTACCGGGTCGAGCAACGCCTGAGCCAATTCGTGAGTTCGGGGACGGAATTGCCGCCGGAGCTGGTCGAAGAACAGAAGTCAGTCCTGTTGCAGCCGGGCGACATGGTCGCGGACCGGTTCGAGGTGGTCAAGCAACTCGGGTTCGGCGGCATGGGGGCCGTTTACCATGTTAAGGACCGCATCACAAAGCAATCCCGCGCCCTCAAAGTCATGCTGTCGTCGCTGCTGGAAAGCGAAGGGGCGCAGGAACGCTTCGTATCGGAAGTCACGATCTCGCAAAAACTGGCCCACGAGGGCGTGGTGCGGGTCTACGACATCGGCGAGGACCCGTCGCGCGGCATTCGCTTCTTCACGATGGAGTTGGTCGAAGGCAAGACCCTCAATCGCCTGCTGAAGGAACGCGGTGGAAAGCTACCCCTGGATGAAGCGCTGGACATTGTCCGGCAGCTCTGCGATGCGTTGGAGTACGCCCACAGATACACGGTTCACCGGGATCTGAAGCCGCAGAACGTCATGGTGCGGCCGGACGGGTCGGTCAAGGTGCTCGACTTCGGTCTCGCCAAGCTGATGAGTCCCGGTCGGATGACGCGCTCGAGCATGGCCCTCGGCACGGCGTACTACCAGGCACCCGAGCAGAGCGTCCACCTCAGCGAACTGGATCAGCGGGCGGATATCTATTCGGTTGGGGTGATACTGTATCAGATGCTGACGGGCGAGATTCCTGTGGGCCGGGTCAAAGCGCCGTCGGAATTGAACTCCGAAGTTTATCCGCCCCTGGACGATATGGTGTTGAAATGCATCGAACCCAAACCCGCCGAGCGCTACGCGAGCGCAAGAGAGCTGTGGACGGCGCTCGAGAATACCCGGACATCGATTGAAGGCGCACGGCAGGGCGACAAAGAAGAAGCGCGGAAGAAGGCCGCCGCCACGCCGTCAGCGGGGGCCACAAAGACCGTGGACCTCGGCGGCGGGGTGTCGATGGAATTGGTGTGGATTCCGCCGGGCGAGTTTAGGATGGGCAGTGAAGATGGCCTCGACGATGAGAAACCCGTTCACAAGGTCCGCATCCCACAGGGCTTTTGGATGGGGAAGTACGAGGTGACGCAGGCGCAATGGCAGGCGGTGACGGGGAACAATCCATCGAAGTTCAAGGGCGACCGGAATCCGGTGGAGACGGTATCGTGGAACGACTGCCAGGAGTTTGTGAAGAAGCTGAGCCAGAGGGCAGGAGTTGCGTG
>JAWODE010000169.1:0-2902 GCA_046483455.1 Candidatus Hydrogenedentota bacterium
CGGCGCGTACGACTCGCAGAACCTCGTGTTCTGGTCGCGGTCCGAGCAATGTTATGTCTGTTATTTTCGCATCTTCGTCGACGGTGTTCGCTCGGTCAGCCGGACGACCTCGAAAGATTTCGTGACTTGGACCGAAGCGACTCCGATGACGTTCGGCGCCACGCCGATGGAACATTTGTACACGAACCAGACGCAGCCGTATTTCCGTGCGTCCCATATCTATGTCGCTACCCCGGCCCGTTTCATGCCCGGCCGCAAGGTAATCCCAGAGGGTATGGCCGACCGTTTGGACGCCAACAAGGGCTATGTGGGCGATTGTTCGGATACCGTGTTTATGTCTACCCGGGGCGGCAATGTCTATGATCGCACTTTCATGGAGAGCTTTGTGCGACCCGGCTACGGCATGGAGAATTGGACTTCTCGTACGAATTACACCTGTTACGGCATCATCCCTACCGGTCCGGCGACGATGTCGTTCTACATCCAGCGCAATTACGCTCAGCCGACGCAGTATCTTCAGCGGCTCGCATTGCGCATCGACGGTTTCGCGTCCATCTATGCGGACTACGATGGCGGGGAATTCATCACCAAGCCATTTGTTTTCGCCGGGAAAGAGCTGGAGATCAACTTCGCAACCTCGGCCGCGGGTAGCATCTGGATCGAGCTTCAGCAGGCCGATGGATCACCGGTCGAGGGGTTTACAAAAGACGATTGCGACGAGATCATCGGCGACCAAATCAAGCGCGTGGTGAGTTGGAAGGGCAATACCGATGTGAGCGCCTGGGCGGACAAGCCGGTGCGGCTGCGCTTCGTCATGAAAGACGCTGACCTCTACGCGATTCGTTTCCGGCCGTAAACCGGGGCAGGGGGCGGGCTATCTATCGAGTACGGGGACGGGGCTTTCTTCGGAGAAGGCCTTGCAGCGGTTTCGGAGGAGCGCCCTTTTTCTTTTCAGGGACCGGCACCGGCGGGAAATTGGCCACGACCGGCCGGGTGTAGCGGATGCCTTCGGGACGGTAGGGGAGACCGCTTTCGGGCCACTCGTCGTTTTTCATGAAGGTCACGGAGCCGTCCATCCAGAGGACGTTGCCGCCACCCGGAATGTGATTGTGCAGGGAGCCTGTCCAGCCCGGATTGGGGCGCATGCCCGGATTGGCCTTGATGCCGCCAAGGAATTTGTATGCTTCCAGTCCCGGGTTGTCGCGATACACGAGGTCCCACATGAGGGGGACCTTAGGCATGCCCTGTTGCGGACGCGGCAGCTCGAGAGGCTCGTCTGTATACACACCAAAGTAGTCGTAACTTATCCGGCAGCTGTTTTCGCCGTTCAAGAAGGTGGTGGGAATGGCGGGCATGCGTTCGCCTTCTGGGATGTTCGGCTGTTTCGAGCTGGACGGGCAGACAAAAGTGTACCACGAGGTCACGTAATCGCCGTAGAGATCGAGCATGCACTGCGCATCGCCGCCGCCACCGCTCCAGGGGAATTGGCCGTTGTTCTCGCGCGCATACAGCTGAAGGGCGATCCCGAGTTGCGAGAGGTTGTTGAGACACGAGGCGCGGCGGGCCGTTTCACGCGCGCGGGCCAATGCGGGCAACAAGATGGCCGCAAGAATGCCGAGAATCGCGATTACCACAAGCAGTTCGAGCAATGTAAAGCCGCGCTGCTTTACCATCGGTGCACCTCCCGCCGGTGCAGGCTTGCGATGGTGCCGTCGGGATACAATGCCAGTTCCACCGTGATTTCTGCATGCGCGTACCGGCGCTGGGGCGCTTCTCCGCGGCCTCGGGCAACCAGCCGGTACCGGCCCGCTTCCGCCGATGGTTCCACCCGCACCGTGAACGAACCGCCTTCCAAGGGCGTGTCCTTCTCGCCGCGGTAACTGGGGTCGCGGCGGAGCTCGGCCACGGCCTTTTCGATGCCTGCCTGGGCCATGTTGGTGGCCTCGATGCGCGCCTCTTCGTTGAACGCATCCGCCATATTCATTCGTACCATCCGGAGGAAAGCCGTGGCGAACATGCTAAGGAAAAGCAGGTAGACGAGCGCGATTACCAGCGCAAACCCCTGCTGCTCCCGTTTTTGTTTGCACCCGTATCTCATGGAGCGGCTCCAATCCCGCCCAGGGCCGCCATGACGCTGAACGCATGCGCCGTTCCCTGGGGATTCTCATCGGTGCGTAACGCGAAATGAATGCCCACGGAACGTGCCGAAGCCGTGTTTCCGGCGTGCACGAATTCAAGCATTTGGAATTTCGGACGGTAAGTCTTCATATAGATAAGCTTCAGTTCTTGCGGCGTTTGCTCAAATGCCATCCTCCGCAATACGTAGTCCTTATCATCTCCACCTCGCTGAAGGACCGCATACCGGGCATTTCCGCTTTCTTCGTCGGGCGGCAGCTCGAGCACCACTGCGCCCTCGGATGTCGCGTAATCGCCGAGAGCGGGACGCACCGCTACGGCTTCCGACACGACCTCGCGAACATCGGTCTCGATATGGCGCACGGTCTGCGAATTCTCAAGAGCGTTAGCGCCCGCGTCATGCATGCGCAACACCGCTACAAACAGCGTAGCGCCCAAGTTGATGACAACGGCCAGAATTGTAATGTACGCCAGCATGTGAACCAACGTAATGCCCGATTGCCCGTGACGGCGGTCCTCGTAGCTATGGTATTTGATTGTCGGCATGTCACAATTCCCGGGTTGGCTTATCCGCGATTAGGGTCGTCAGGGATTTTTCAATGAGCCGGCCGTGTTCGCCCGACCATCGGATGCTGACGGTCACTTCGAGCAAATCTTCACGTCCCTCTCCAAAAGGCGTGATTCGGAGATGCGGCCGTACATTGACTAAATCCGGACAATTCGGTTTCGTGGCGCGGAATTTCCCGTTCCAGTCCTTTGGCAAATT
>JAWODE010000201.1:0-6583 GCA_046483455.1 Candidatus Hydrogenedentota bacterium
GGAACCTTGGCGCTGGCCGGCATTTATATGACCGATATTCCGGAATTGAATTACGAGAAACACGTGTTCTACGAGCGGGATATTCATTCGGTGACCGCCAATACCCGCGAGGATGGCCGGGAATTGCTCGAGGAGGCCGCCGAGGTCCCTATCCGGCCGCATACGACGGGGTATCCTCTTGAAGAGACGAATAAGGCCTTGCAAGACCTCAAGAATGATTGCATCAGCGGGACGGGTATCCTGCGGGTTTCCGAGTGAAGGTTCGCAGTGCTCGGGTCGTTTGTATAAAATGAGTTAAAGGATTTGGTTACCGAAAACGTCTGTAAAGGGGGAGCAATGAGCCGTATTTCACGTCGTGGATTCTTGGGCGCGGCTGGAGCCGCGTTCTTGGCGGGTGTGGCGCCGCGTATTGCCTGGGCCGGCAGCGCCCGGAAACCTAACATCGTCTTTATGTTGATCGATGACATGGGCTGGTCGGATGCAGGGTGTTACGGAAACCGGTTTCACGAGACCCCTAACGTCGACAAACTGGCTTCCCAGGGGATGCGCTTTACGGATGCCTACGCCGCGTGTCCGGTGTGTTCACCCACGCGGGCCAGCATTATGTCCGGGCAGTATCCCGCGCACGTAGGCATCACGGATTTCATCCCCGGGCACCAGCGTCCTTATGCAAAGCTCCAGGTACCGGTGAACCGCACGCAATACCTACCGCTCGATATCGTGACGCTGGCAGAGGCGCTAAAACCGGCGGGGTACACATGCGGATGTTTCGGGAAATGGCATCTTGGCGGACGTAAACACTTCCCCGATGCGCAGGGGTTCGATTCGTGGATCGTGTCGAATGGCCGGCACTTCAATTTCAGAACCGTGCCCCCGGTGGAGATCGAGGACGACGCGTATCTTTCCGAGTTCTTGACGGACGAGGCCGAAAAATTCCTCGAGGAAAACCAGGAGGGGCCGTTCTGCCTGTATCTGTCCCATTTTGCCGTGCACGTTCCTTTGGAGGCGCGCCAGGCGCTTATCGAGAAGTATGAAAAGAAACCCAAGCCGGACACCGGCATCAACAATCCCGTATATGCGGCCATGGTCGAGCATGTAGACCACAGCGTTGGACGTGTCATGGCAAAACTGGACGAACTCGGCCTTGCCGATGACACCGTGGTGGTTTTTATGTCAGACAATGGTGGTTTGCGCCAGCGGTTCGATTTGAAGGGTCCGCTGGTGACGAGCAACGCACCGCTTCGGGACGAAAAGGGTACGGTGTACGAAGGCGGTATCCGGGAACCGTTGATCGTGCGCTGGCCGGGTGTTGTTCAGCCGGGGAGTACGTGCCGCGTGCCAGTGAGCAGCGTCGATTTTTATCCCACGCTGGTGGATATCGCAGGGACGCCGCCGCCTGCAAACCAGGCGTTGGACGGGGTAAGTATTCGGCCTTTGCTCGAACAGAGCGGTAGTCTAAACCGCGACGCCATCTATTGGCATTACCCCCATTATCATCACTCGACGCCCGCCGGAGCCATTCGGGCAGGGAATTGGAAACTCATCGAATTCTTCGAGGATGGGAGGCTGGAACTCTACAACTTGACCGAGGATATCTCGGAGTCGCGGAATTTGGCGGGTGAAATGCCCGAAAAAGCCGCCGAATTGCGCGAAAAACTGGCTGCTTGGCGGCAAGATGTCAACGCGGCTATGCCCGTCCCGAATCCCGATTATGATCCTGCCCGCGCCCATGAATGGGGACCGCCTATTCGTGTCGGAAGCGCCGACCGTGAGAAAGCGTGAGTTTGATCGTTGACCGCCGAGGGCACATGGGAGCGGTGAAGAGAAGAATTCGTTTACCTGGTTCTTTCCTGCTTCACCAGGGGGCGGTGCCGTCGGGTTTAGTGATGCGGAGCATGAAGTTCCAGCCGCCGGCGCCTTGGCTGATCTTTACAAGGATGCGATTCTCTCCCTGTTGAAGTTGGCAAGGGACGATGTCCTGGTCAACCGCCGCGCCGCGGTCCACGCGGTTCTCCCAGACCTTCTCGCCGTTGAGCCACACCACGTTGCCGTCGTCAGACCCAAGGCGGATTTGTGCGGGCGTGGCTTCAGGGACGTCGACCTCGGTATAGGCGTAGGCAAACACACGATCATGTTGGCCGATTTCGCCCATGAGGTTTACCATCCCGAGGGCATCGTCCGTAGTGACGTTCTTCCAGCGGCGTTCGGCATCGCCGTCTTTGTAAAGGCTTTCGAGGTTAATGTCGGGTTCGCCGACGAAGGCGGTTTCCCAATCGTCCTCCGTTTTCCATTGGAACGGTCCGATGATGTGCCACTGTTTGACCACGCCCAGCAGTTTCGTGGTATCAAGCGAGGTCTCGAGTCCCTGGAGCCGCGAGACCATATTCACGACCGTTTCGGGGGAGGCCCCGCTTTTAAGGACGGTGTTGAAGACGTCGAGTGCCTTCTCTTCTTCGCCATTCTTCACCAGTGCGCCGAAGAGTCCGGGCAGGGCTGCGCGCGCGGCTTCGGCGAGGGGTTTATCCGCGAGCGATGCCATGATGACGTCGAATGCGCCCGCAACGGGGTAACGCGCGAGGCCCTCGAGGGCCGTACGCCGGATGGCGGGGTCTTCAGCGAGGTCGAAGAGCTCCCAGTATGCGCTGCCCGCGGCCTCGGCATCGCCGGCGGTCCCGAGACTACCCGCCACGTTTGACGCCGCCTCGAGGGCAAGGGTTCGTTCCTCATCCGTGCCTTCACGCGCGATGGTAACCAGGACGGGCAAGGCATCGACCGAGCTTGACGATGACAAAGCGTTCAAGGCGGCCATGCGAAACGCTTTGTATTGACTGGCGGCGGCTTCCTTGAGGATGGGAAGGTACATGGGATCGCTTTTGCGTCCGAACATCTGGACCATCAGGAGTTGCGTTGCTGTATCACGCTTGGGATAGGCTGCGATGATGCGCTTGGCTGGCGCGGGGCCCCGCAACTGCTCCAACGCGGCCACCACGGTGGCCTGTACGCGGACGGAACCGCCTTCGGCAGCTGAGAGGATGGGCGCGACGACGGTTTCGTCGCCGAAACGACCCAGACCCATCATAGCCGCCCGTTTGATGATGTCAAACTGTGTTTCAGAGAGGATTTCGCGGAACAACGCGATGGTGTGTTGCCAATTGCCGCCTTTGTTACCCATGTTTTCCGCGAGCCGGATGGTAGCGCGCTCGCATTCGAGACGGGTGGCGTCATCGGCGTTGCTCCGAACCTCGCGGAACAGGACAGCGAGTGACGGGTCGCCGGTCCATGCGAGGGCATGTAGCGCGGCGGCACGGACCTCCGACGCGGCGTGTTCAGACGCGATGCGTTTCAGCCGCTCGACACTGGACGGGCATCCAATGCGGCCGACCGCATCTACAAGGGCCCGGGCGAAGGCGGGATCGGCATCCGGCACGGCTGCAAGCAGCGCATCCGAGGCGTTTTCAGTGCCGATATGTTGAAGGCATTCACGAGCTTTCTCGCGCAGAGATTCGTTCTCAAGCAAGCCCGCCAGAGGTTCAAGGGACAAGTCCGAGTGCGCGATTAGCGGCAGCAACCGCATGCCGGCGATTTTGATGCTCTCCGGTTGCTCGGGTTCTAGCAATTTCATGATTTCGCCGGTTGCGAAGAGACGGTCTTGATCACGCTCTGGTGCGCCCGCCCTGTTCACGAGGTCTTCGATTGTATTGAAGGCGGTCTTGCTGACGGCCATATCCTTGTGACTGAGGAGTGGGATTAGTTTCGGGATGGCTTTGACGCCGTGGCGTGGGAGAAGTTGGCGCGCCAGTGCGCGGGCACGGGCGTCGCCCCCCGCGATATCGTCCACAAGGCGGTCCATGGTATTGGCGAAAGCGCTCCATGCGGCGAAACACGCAAAAAGAACCACAAAAACCGGTTTGGATGTGCACATTGCTTATCTCCTCACTATACGTCCAACCGCCACGGCGCGCGATAAGGCCGGGTCAGGTGTTTGTTGGCTTCCGCATCTCCGATAAACCGCTCCGCGTTGCCGTTCCATACGAGTTTGCGCGAGACCTTGAGCGCGATGCCTGCCAGGAGAACGGCGGACGTCGAGCGTACGCCTATTTCGATATCCGCGTGGGGCTTTTTGCGGGCGCGGATGCATTCGAAGAAATTGTTGTGATGGTCGGGGTTGGCCCAACTGAGTTCGGGTGCGCCAACCACCTCCCCAGGTGTGAGCTCGGAGTCGGGCGCGAGGTTTTCGAGCCGGAACGAAGCGCGGTCTATGGTGAGGCGGCCTTTCGTGCCCTGGAACCGCATGCCGTAGTCTTTCGTCGAATGAGTGTTGCTATGGTGTTGTTCCCACGTCACGGTGCAGCCCGGATATTCGAGCAAAGCGTCGATCACTTCATAGTTGTCCGCCCCGGCGCCGCCGAGGTAATTACCACCTACCGCTTGCACGGTCAACGGACGGTTCCGCCGAATTCCCCAGTGCAAGATATCGACGAGATGCACGCCCCAATTGGTGAGTTCTCCTCCACGGGCATAATCGTAAAACGCGCCAAAAGCGGTGAAGCGTTCCTGGGTGTATTTATGCCAGGGCGCCGGACCGAGCCAGAGGTCCCAATCGAGGCCTTTCGGGATGTCGCGGGGTTTTTCGTGGATAAGCGGGCTATTCGTGCCCACCCAAGCCGTGGCCGAGGTGATGACGCCGAGCTTGCCGGAGTGCACGATGTCGATGGCTTGCTGGAACAGAGGCATCGAGCGCTGCTGCGTACCTAGCTGGACTACCGAGCCGTAGCGGCGCGCAGCATTGACCATGGCCCGGCCTTCCTCGACGGTGGTGCAGGCGGGTTTCTCGACGTAGACGTCTTTCCCCGCTTGGCAACCGAGGATGGTCAGCAGAGGATGCCAGTGGTCCGGTGTGGCAATAAGAATAGCGTCGATGTCGTTGCGTTCAAGAACACGCCGGAAATCCTGGTAACCGTCGGGTTTGTTGCCGGACAGCTCCTCGGCGGTTTTCCGCCCTGCCAGGTAGCGGGGGATATAGACGTCGCATAACGCAGCCAGGTTGCAGTTTTCATTGACGGCCAGGGCTTCAATATGTCGCGAGCCCATGCCCCCACAGCCGATCACGGCCAAATTGATTTTCTCGTTCGGTCCAATGCCGGCGTGGGCCTTTCGCGGCAGAAGTTCCGTGGCGGCCGCGGCGCCGGCGATGCCGATGAACGTACGGCGATTGATGCGTTTTCCCCTCATGCCTGTTTCCTTTCTATTGAATGCATCAGGCTGCCATCATACCGCTTTGGGGTATTGTCCTGTCCAGTTAGGCTCGGGTTGTCACTTAGTCCGGATATTTCACAGCCTTGGGCCTGCGAGCCTGTGCTGCCTTGGGTAGCACATGTTGCATGAACACGTTGCGCTTGCTTGAACGCTCCACGAGGCTGTGAATATCCCAGACTGTGTGATCGGACAAAATGGCCGATGCGTTTTCCGTAAACTCAAGTTGGCGCGTTTTCTCACAACGGAGGTGAAACCTCCGTTGTGAGAAATGCGCGTTAGTGGTTACTGCCGCCTTCGAAATAGAACTGTTCGATGCCGATGTAGCCGGGGGTGGAAAGGCGGTAGTCGTGGATGATGTGGTCCGGCACGTTGCGGAAACGTTTGTTGATGATGGTGAGGACCTGGGGCCGGCAGATGCCCACGGCATAGCATTCCTCGGCCCATTGCCTGAGTATGTTCTGGCCTATTTCGAGGCGGTGTTCTTTGTCCACGCTTGAACGTAATTCGAGGTACCAGTCCACGAGTCGTTGAAATTCGGGACTGGGCTTGACGCTGTTGACGCCTTTGCCATTGGACGCTACGTAGCGTCCGTACAGGGGAGCATAGAAACTGCCGCCGCTCCAGGGCACATGCCAGAGTGGATGGACTACCCAGTGCATAACGCCGTTACGGTAGCCGAAGAAGTTGTAGTTGCCGTTGTGGGCCTGGAGGGTGCTCAATCCCCGTGCGTCGACTTTCACGACAAAATCGAGGCCCACTTCGCGGTAATAGGTTGCTACAAGCTGCCAGAGTTCTTGCGGGGTGCCCGTTTCCGAGGGATAGAGGTTCAACATCTGCCGAAATGGTTTCCCGTTAGGGAGGCGCCGCATGCCGTTGGGACCGCGTTTCAGGCCCGCCTTGTCGAGCAGGGCGTTGGCCCGCTCGGGGTCGTACTCAAGATAGTTCTCGTCAAATTCCGGGAGGTAGTAGGGATCATGGGGGCATGCGATGCCGCGAGCCGGCTCCCCAAGGCCGTCGAAAAGAAGAAAGTTGATCTCATCGCGGTTGATTGCCAGCGACAGGGCGATTCGGAAATCGCGGTTTTGGAGAATGGGGCGTATGCCGGGGTCTTTGCTGTAGTTGTTTATGTAGAGCGTGATGGTTGACGTGTCAAGGTCTTTGGCTACGCGATAACCGGCATGCTCGCTGTTTTCTTTGAAAAGGGAGTAATTTGTGAAGTCGATTCGGCGCGCTTGAAAGTCCAACTCGCCGTATAGGGCCTTCATTGTAATGATCTCGTTGTTTGAGATGTCCGTACATAATCGCCTTCAGCTTTCAGCTTTGCCCG
>JAWODE010000266.1:0-21480 GCA_046483455.1 Candidatus Hydrogenedentota bacterium
CCGGAGTTATCATCAGGAATCCCGGGTGTGTGTCTAAAACGTTTCCCAACTTCTTCGAACGTTTCGAGGCGTTAAAATAGAGGGCCGTATTCAACCAAGTGGCCAGACAGTGGCGGAATCATTCCTCCGCCAGAAACCGCAACGCCAGTTCAGCCATCACGCGTATACCGGTGGGAAGCGCCTTGTCGTTAAAGTCGTAGCAGTTACTATGCAAAGGGGGATAAGGTTCCTCGGCATTGTTTGCCATACCTAAAAAGAAGAACGCCCCCGGAATTTCTTCCAGGTAGCACGCGAAATCCTCAGCCACCATCGAGGGTTCTTTGAGAATTACAACGTTCTGCTCGCCGATGGTTTTGCAGGCGCTACGGATGAGCAACTGTGACATGGCTTCGTTATTGATCAGGGCCGGGTATGGTTTTTCGCCGAAACGCACCTCAGCCGAGGCGCGAAAAGCCTCAGCGGTCTTCTCGACGATTCGCTCGATGGATTGCCGCAATAAAGCGTCCGTTTCCCCGTCAAAACTACGAATGGTGCCTTCGAGCAGGGCCGTGTCAGGGATGATATTGGTCGTACTTCCGGCGCCAATGTGGCCGACTGTGAGTACAGCCGGTTTTCTCGGGTCGATTTCGCGACTCACAATGCTCTGCAAGGCCGTGGTGATATGGGCCGCCACAAGAACAGGATCAATCCCCGAGGCCGGGTCTGCTCCATGACACCCCTTTCCTTGAATATGCACACGGAAGAAATCGGCGCTCGCCATCAGGGGACCGCTCTTCAGCGCGATCTTTCCGGCCTCGAGCTGTGGCCAACCGTGCAATGCAAATATGGCATCAACGCCTTCCAGCGCTCCGTCGGCTATCATATAGTGGGCGCCGCCCGCCTGCTCCTCGCCGGGCTGGAAAAGCAGCTTCACGGTTCCCCGAAGCGCGTCACGATACTCGAGAAGCACTCGTGCAGCGCCAAGCAGAACCGCCATGTGCCCGTCATGGCCGCAGGCGTGCATACGGTTCGGGATACGCGAAGCATAGGGTAATCCCGTAGCCTCCTCGACTTCCAAACCGTCGATATCCGTGCGCAGAGCAACGGTCTTCCCCCCCTCCCCTTCAATAGAAGCAACAATACCCGTGCCTTTTGCCAGACCCCGCTGATGTGGAATTCCCCACGCGGTCAACAGGTTCGCAATTCGTTCCGAAGTCCAGACTTCCTCGAAGCGCGTTTCCGGGTGCTGGTGCAGCTCATGCCGCAATTCAACAATCTCCGGCAAAATGGATTGGATGCATTTATCAATTGCGGCACTCATGACTACCTTCTACAAACTCAACGTCCGGGTCACGAATACTCCCTACACGGGAAGACCAGTATTTGGCCTAGAACTCGACTTTCGTACCCGGAAATGCGGAAAGACTGATGGCGACGTTGAAGTCCCAGCCTTCACCGCGATCACGCATCATGATAGACCAGTCGAAGCACTCGAAGCGCTTTCGTATCTCGTACTCCTGCTGATAAAGCTCATTTCTCTCGAGATCATAGCGGTGCTCAAAAGCAAACGCCCATCTATCGCTTAATTTATAACGCGCTCCGTATAGTATCTCCCGATTAAAAAAGCGGTCCTGGGTTTTCGTATAGGCAAAACCAAGCCGAGCGCCGAATTTTCCACCCTGCGAAATGTCGTCGTAATACAGGTAGGAGAGAATGCGGTCATAGTCCCCATAGATGGCGTTGTATTGAAAAGCCAATTCAGCGTCGTACGGGCTCCCTGTTATTCTCTCCCAAGCCTCGAGAGCCAGACGTTGATAGAGATAGGGTTCATCCAAATCAATATCGTTCTCGATACTATGATGCTCGCCCACGGTAAGGATGCCCCACCAGGGACGCGGCCGGAGATCCAACTCGACCTCATAGTCCGTAGAACTTCGGATTTCGTTCCAGAAATCGTCGCCTTGATACAACGTCAATCGTGCCCCTTGCCATACTTCACCAGACAACGCATCCCGAACGAAAAGGATGTTGCTGATCTTGCTCTCGATCCGGCTGCGGCCATACACATTGTCATATGCATCGAAACGGGGTGTCTCGTCGACGCCCATGGTCGGTTCCGGCCGATAGGAATACGTGACAGACGGCACGATCACGTGCTTAAAGCCTGAAAAGCCCAGTTTCCCGGCATAAGCACGGTGAAAACGGGATTGTGTCGTCACCCCAACCGTATTGGAGAAGCGCGCATCAGACTCTCCCTCGTCGACGGTCTTCGAATACCACGACAAATCCGCTTCGTAAAACGGCACAATGTTAAGAGCATTCCCTAAGTCGAGGTCCAAGCTCGCACGGCCAATATTGGCCATACGCCAGGATTCCGTATCAGAGGGTTCGCGTTCGTTGTATCCCTCAATAGTATCGAAGGTTATGTACAAACGGTCGGCTAACTGCCGTTCAAGCAAGTGGTAGCTGACTTCCGGAAGCCGTTCGGTCTCGACCACGAAATCGCTGACGTTGTAACGAAGGGTCCCCGTGGCCACATAGCTGGGCCGCGTATGGGTAACATTCACGAAGCTGCGCGGTTCGGTGCGATCGCGATATTCGTTATAGTAAAAATCCTTGATGATATCGCGGTCTTCCCAGTACTCCGTTTGGAACAACATCACTGTGTCTTCAAAGAGTTCCTGGCGATGGTAAGCCTCGGCATACCCCCGCTCCTTTGTGGTTACCATCGTACGAAAATCGCCCTTGCCTCTAAACAAGGGCGAGCTGGGTTTGGTCATGTAATCGTATTCACCCTCGAGACCCAAACCCACCCCCTCGTGTTCGGTTGGGAAAAATCGAAATCCGACTTCCGCCTCCTTACTGACGGCAAATCGTTGACCATAATTGATGTAATAGCCCAATTCCGCCGCGCGCCCGCTGTCGAAATCAATATCGATAAGCCGGTCCATCCCCGGCCGGAATGTCCACTTGGGCCAATATATAGGCGTCATCACTTTGCCGATTTGCAGACGTGCTTTCCGGCCAACAACAGCCTCACCTTCTTCTACATCCATTTCTTTTAAGCGCAACCGGAAGAAAGGAGGATCGCCGGGACACGTTGTCAGCCAGACATCTTCCGCATGGGCTTCGCCCGGACCGGTGATCTCCAATTCCTCGATGCCGAAATAAAGGACATCCAGACGGCCACGCACTTTGGACGCCCCCCCCGTTTCTTGAGCAAAATCATATTCGACATGTCTTGCGCGAAGTTCCCGGAAGGGTTCCATCAATTCGACGTTTTCCGCTTCACCATACCCAAGCGTATACCGCCGGCGGGCACGTTCCTGTTCGGTAAGTTCTTCGGTCTCTATCAAAGGGAACGAAGCCTCATCCAGTTCTTCCGGATATCGGTAATAAACCCTATCAACATCCAGTGAGGACAGTTCGCGCTCGAGACGCCCATCCTCGATGATGATTTCGCGCGTTGCACGATTCGCATTCAGTAATTGCGCATGGAATGCCGACTCCGCCCAGTCCCACGAAACATCTCCCTCGAATGTCAGACTCTGAACATTTCCATCGGGCCCGCGTTTTGCGCGCATCTGTCCTGCGCTGAGGCCCCGAAACTCGAGGGGCCGTTCCCAATCCTGTTCTTCAAACGCGCCCTTTAAACTGGCAAAGTCCCATCCCTGCGTAAAGGCTTTACTGAGCCCCCCGGACCAGATATCTTCCGAAGGAATAGCAGCCGGTGCTTCGCGTGCAAACCGCGGCGCCCCCGTCCTAAACGTTGTAAGTAATTGGGGCCGCTGTGCATAGGGGCTTTGTTCGGGGTATTGCAGATCTTGCGTAGATTCCGAGGAGTCTGCCTGGGGCTGTGGCTGCACCTCCACTTCACCAGAATCTGGCACTTCCTTCTCGTTTTCAGGCAAAACGGGCGATTTCGGCTCGGGTCCCGGAGCGGATTCTTCCTTCATACCAGGCTTTGCCAACGCGGGAAAGGGCTCCAATTCCTGTTCCTTACTCTCCCTAACCGGTTCCGCCTCGATTACTGCTGGAGGACCGCTTTCGGGGGACTCCGGTTGCTCTTCCTCAGTTCTCGCAGGCAATGGGGTTCGCGGTTCGCTCCTTTCCTTCACAGGTTCCTTATCCTGCACGGAGGGCTGGCGAATTGGTTTCTCCTCAGGCGCCGGAAGCGGCTCATCGGGCTCTAGAATCACTTCTTTCTCCGCCCCCGGGGCCTCTGCGGCGGCAGACACCGCTGTTCCCCTCACCAACCACGCCTCTTTTCCCGGCGCGACCAGCGAAACGAGTCCCCCGGAACATCCCACCTGCGTCGCCTCGACCTCCAGGGATGTCCTTCCCACTTCTGCCAGACCGCGGTCCAATTCGACCAGGGTTTTGCCTGACAGGGCAAAAATGCGGCCCTTGCAGACGGCGATATCTTTAGCCTTGATGGGCGTACGCGCGGTAATTTTTCCGGTCCGACCATCTATGCGCACCAATCCATCTTCCGTTGCCACCAGAAACCGACGGCCGGATTCAGCGGTTACCGCTACCGGAGTAGCGGGCAAGTCAATGCGTTTCCCGTCGTAGTCCGTATAGCCGTGCGATGTGTCGAGCAAGAGAATAGCAGCGGGCACCCGTGTCGTAACGCCAAGAATGGGTTCGGAAAAAGCCACTCCGTTTGGTACCTGCCCGATATCTTCAATGACTGTTGTCTTCTTATTTTCTACATCGATACAGGTCACGCTATTTGCAAAGCTATTGACAACGGCAAAAGCTGCGTTTTCCAAAGCGACTACATCCGAGGCGCCATCCTCACAGGTAAACGTCCCTACCGCCACCATTGTTTTCGCATCGAACACAACGGCGTTGGCAGACAACGTATTGACCGACGCGAGCAGCCGGCCATCGCTGCTGAGAGACAAATGCGCCGGACCCTTTCCAGACTTCACCTTTGCCAGCACCTCGCCCGTACTGCCGTTGACTTTCCATACCTCTCCGCGCGTGTACGCCGCAAAGAAAAGAATGCCGCTTCGCGCATCAACGGCAACATCACGCAATTTGGTCTCCGCCGGCACCATGCGAAAGGGCTCCTGGGCGGGAACGGAAACCGCCAGGAATAAGAGGGCACAAAGCAGTGCCGCCAATGATGAATGCGAGATAGTACTGCGCCTCACGCGATCAAGTCTCCGGAAGAATGAACCAGAATGCAGCCACTGCTTTATGACGGCGCGCCTCCTCCGAAGTCACCTCGCGAGGAGCCTCGGCCGCATCGTCCGAGGCCGCCTTGTCTTTTTTCGGAGGCGCGGCTTCCTTGTCCGCGGTTTCGCGGTCTTGAGACACGGGCGCCTCCTGCTCTCGGCGTGGCGCCACCCGTTCGGGGCGCTGTGGCTCCGCCTGACCATCGCGCTCGGACGCCGATACATCCGGTGCCACCAAATCCGTGCTTGTGACCACGCCTTCGTCCTCGGCTTGCCCCATCATGACGAGTCCAAGCGCCGCAATCAGAACCGCCTTACCCATGCTATCAACTCCCTGCTACCCCTGCTAGACACCATTTTACACTAAACTCAGGAACCACTCTCCATGAAAGCGATTGTATCTTCGAGCGAAGAAATTGCCTCCGCTCCTCCCATATGCTGCACCGTAAGGCCCCCTATCGCGTTAGCCAATCGCCCGCTGCGGTGAAGACCCCACCCATTCAAAAGTCCGTAAATAAACCCCCCGCAGGCCGCGTCTCCTGCACCGGTTGTATCGATCGGCTCAACCTTGTGCGCTTTCAAATGATAGGACTTTTCAGAATCTTCCACGATCATACCGTCGCCACCCAGCTTCAGCATTACGTTCTCGACCCCGAACGAGCGGAAGAACGCCACGATCTTCCGAGGGTCCTGTTTCCCCGTGTAATGCCGGGCCTCCTCGAGACTGGACATTACCACGTCCAAGTGCGGAAGCGCATCCTCGATAAGTCGAAACCATGTACCGGAACCGTCGAAACAGGTATCCATGCACGTCATGACGCCGGCCGCGCGCAGTTCTTTGAAGACATCGCCCATGCCCTCGCCGGTGAGTCCCGGGGTTACACCGGGCCCGCCCCAGTGAAACGCTTTCGCCTGCTTGACGAGTTCCAGGTCGATATCGTCGGGAGTGGTGGTCCCATTGGTACCAAGATGATGAAGAAAGGTCCGCTCACCTTCCGAAGTAACAAGCACTGTCGTAGCCGAGGTGTGTTCCGAGGCCACACGGCGCACATGTCGCATATCCACACCGGCGTTATTGAGCACCCCGGTGACATAATCCCCGAATCCGTCGGCGCCCAACTTTCCGATCAGTGCCGATTTACCACCGAGTTGGGCAAATACGGCCGCTGTAACCGCCGCCAGCCCGCCAAGATGAATCTCGATATCGGGCACCAGTTCTAAATGACCGCGTTCAGGATAACGATCAACCGGACGCACTATTACATCCGCGCACACACACCCGACGGTGATCAGTTCGAAATGCATGTCGGCCCCATGGCTCCCCTCTCAAATAACCTTATCATGCACCCCATTTCGCCGCTCAGAATCCTCTCAGCGCATTCATACACGCCTTCGGCTACTTTCTCGAGCGAACGCATGTGAGTATAGCATGAGGGTTCCAACCGGACAAAACCGTCTCCCCCAAACTTAGGTCCAAGAAAAGGTTTGATTTGCCGTATCGCAGCGCCTAGTATGCTGAGACTCGTGATAGTGTTGGAGATTCATGGAGCGCATCGGCATTCTTGCTCTCGATGAAACCGTCCGCCGACCGATTGTTAAAAGGAGAACACCATGAACCGCTATGTATTGCTCATTGCCGCCGCCACAATTTGCATAGGTTTCGTAGTGGGTGCGGAAACCAGGGAACTCAGCGAAATCGAAAAGGAATTGGGACCACGCTGGGACAAAATTAACACCTACACCGCCAAAATCGAGATGAAAGGCGAAGCCACACAGGGCCCCACCAAAGTAAAGATGGAAGGCAAGGGGACTCTTGAAGGCATGAAGAAAAACGAAAAAATGCTCTACCGCCTCGAACTTGACCAAACCATCCATATGGGCGACACCGAGATGCCCAACAAGATGCTGGTCGTCGCCACGGGGGACCAAATGTTCACCGAGACGAGCATGATGGGACAGACGATGGTGTTCAAGGCGAAGCCTGACCAACAGGCGCAAACCGTTCCCGGCGGAGGACGAGAGTCCTTCAAGCAACTACGGGCCAATTACGACATCACGGTGCTGCCGGACGAAACCATCAATGATGAACCCGTGTACGTGCTTGAAATGCGCCCCAAGGAAAAGGTGGAACAGGAGCCCCAAAGTCCGGCCAATTCCCCAAAATTCGAAAAATCCCGTCTGTATATCTCGCAAAAAACCGGTTTCCCACTCAAAATGCTCATGTTTGACGAAGGCGAAACGCCGATAATGTCACTGAAATACAAGGACTACACAATCGACCCCAAACTGGATCCCGCCCGCTTCGAGTATACCCCGCCTCCGGGCGCAATGGTGATGGACGCCGACATGTTTCAGCAACAGAGCCAAACAACCCCGTAAGAGCGACCACAAGCACCTGGTAAATAGAGCGGATAGAGTATACACAGTGGACAGCGGCCCGGGAGCCAGACCAATTCTGCTCCTCATATAAATTCGCCCAGAATTCTCTCTGGCCTCGCGGAGGAGAAAGGCAGCGTCCCGCTTGCATTGGCTCATGTTAGGGTGTTCTCTCTTGGGGTTTCTTGAGCAACTCCTCGATATCGTACGCAATATACTCCTGCTTCCATGCATCTTCAGTGCCCTTCGCGTGGGCTACCCAGAGCCGAAGGTCCGTGCAATTGCATAAAACACTATGCAGATTCACATTGCGCATCGCCACATCCCGGGTAATTTGAAGCGCGGTTTCCTCAGTAATTTTGCCGTGACCGGCCCGGATGCGAGACGCCATACCCTTGTACCGGTGGTCATAGGAATTGCTTCCATACGGCATGTTCGGGTATCCCTTGGCACAGGTCTGAAAACTGCGTACGGTCTGGTCCATTGCTTCATCGGCCCTGAAAACGGCATCCTCGATAGGTAACGCGTATTCGACGGTTTCGGCGGGATCGTTGTCTCGGAACACGGCGCAATGATTGGCGGTGGTTTCCAATGCCACCCCCTCCCCCGTCTTTCCGTCCACAAATACGTAGTTGTAACCGACCGTACGGTCCGCCTTCTTGACGATATCAACGGCCTCTTCCAGGCTGCGCGCCTCTTCCAACACGCGCCGTAACAGCAGCATCATGGGAATGCCCTCCCAATCGGAATCTTTCGAAATAGCGCCTATCTGCCCAATAGCAATCTTGTCCATGTTCATGCCGGAAAGGACGCCCACAAGACCGAGGTACCCCGCGGAGGCAAACGGTTCGTACCCCTCGGGCTCGTAAAGAATCAGCGCAGCTTCCTTCTGGAGGCCCGCATCCATAATCCAGTCAAAATTGCGGCCCAGGTAGGTCTTGCCATCAGCGGTGGCGGTCCCAAAAATCGCAAAAACGCTACAGGCGCGCTCGGTTACCACGGAGATCACATGCACGCGGCGCACATGTTGAAGAGGCACACCGGCCCCATCGGCCAAACCCTCCATCTCGCGCTTGTACCGTTCGGGGATATCCTTCGAACACCATCGATAGACCGCATCAAGGATTATTTCCGTGGCGAAACGCGGCATGTTGACTTCCTCACGAGCCCGGTCAAGAAGCCGATCAAAACGCGCCATTGCGGCTCTCACTTGATTCTTCGCCAATGCCCCGTGCTGAAATCCCATTTCATAGCCGGAGCCTTTCAGGTGAAGCACGGTCGTTCCATGGACCTGCTCGATGTATGCGTTCTTATGAGGGTCTACTTCCAGGCGAGACCCACGTCTGGGATTCAAGTAAAAGTACCCTCCTAAAATGAGGGCGATTATTAAGACATCTAGAATGAAAAAGGCTATCAACAGCGGTCTTTTCATGGCTCTCCCCCCTCCTATTTCTAAATACATCCCCTGCACCGTTAGTGTATCAGAAACGACGGGTGCGCGCCCCGCGGCTAATTCCTCCGCCCGCACAAACCTTGATATTTGTCCTTCGTCTCCGTAGACTCTCGCGGTTATGTTCAAGCCTCATTACAGATTGTTTGCAGCCGCATTCCTGTTCGATTTTGCCATGGTGTGCGGACTGACGGCTTCCCCCTTCTACATTTTCAACGTATTGCATGGACAGGCTGCCATGTCGGGGATCGTCACCGGCACACAGTGGGCACTATATGCCCTCGTGAGCCTCGTTTCGGCGCAATATGTCGGCAGGCTGGCCAACGGTCTGATAATGGCCCTTATCGGCGGTTCGGGATTTGCCATCCTTTTTCCCATGGCCGTCATCATTCCCAACGCGTATTTTTATGCGGTTTTCACTACCATCGGCATGATGTGTCCGGCCCTTTTCTGGCCCGCGGCCCAATCGTGGATAGGCGCGGAACCCGATCCCAAAACCCGCACCAAACGCCTGGCGGTATATAACGTTTCCTGGACCCTGGGTCTAACCTGTGCGCCATTCGCGACATGGTTTTTGTCCCCGATTAATTACCGCCTGCCGTTTCTTGCGACCTTTGTTGCGGCCGGCGGAGCCGTAGCGCTCGTGGCAAGCCTCCCCCACGAATCGCGAATGATGGCCGCGGACGCCGCTGAAACACGCGCGCAGAATACCGACCATACCAAACGGAGTGAAGCCCATCTGTTCACGGCATGGTTTTCTCTGTTGCTGGGCAGTATCCTATTCACGGCCGTGACGGCCGTCTTCAGCTATCGCATGGAACAACTGGTCGAAGCAGGCGCACTTTTTCTTGTGAAATCCGCCGACGGCATCCAACTCAGCGCCGAACCGGTGGTCTATTTTTCCGGCCTCGCCATTATCCTGAACGGTGGACGCGCCGGCGCTTCACTCGTTATGGGGAGGACTCATGCCTGGCAGCACCGATTCTGGGTTCTCCTCGTTTTCCAGGCGGCCGCCGCCGCGGCATTCTGGGTATTCTCATTCACCACAAGCCTCGCGGTCATGGCCATCTGCTGCGCCGTAGTGGGTACGGCTACCGGCGTATGTTTCTTCGCCAGCCAGGCGTACAGCGTCGTCGATCCTGTAAAGAAGCATCAGCGTGTAGCTATCCACGAGGGCATGGTTGGTCTTGGCTGTCTCCTCGGGGCCATCGGATTCGGCCTCCTTGCCCATTGGCGCGGCACACCGTGGCCGTTCGCCCATACACCATACTTCGTTGCTCTGGGGCTACTGTTCGAGGCGGTGCTTCTCCGCATCGGCTATTATGCTGTACGGCGCAGACTCTTGGCGAAACAAACGCCATAACGCCCCAACCTTTTCGTGACGCCGTGTGTAAGTATTGCGCCCCGAACTCTTTTGACTTGTCTCTCGTTGTCTAATACCATAGTTGCGTCGCATATAAGCGTCGCCTGAAATAAAGGATTTTCATGAGGAGGGGGTCTACATGCCGATGCCGGTGGATTTCACGCCGACCGAGATCGAGGGGGTCTTAGAAGTTCACACCAAGCGTTTCAGCGATGAACGCGGATTCTTTTCAGAAGCCTATTCCCAAAAAATTTGGTCGGAGGCAGGCTTCACCGAGCTGTTTGTCCAGGACTGTCTGAGCAAGTCAGCCAAAGGTGTTCTGCGGGGCATGCACTATCAGTTGGCCCCACACGGAATGGGGAAACTCGTCCGCGTCATCTCAGGAGCAATCTTCGACGTTGGAATCGACCTTCGACGCGAATCTCCTACCTTTGGCAAATGGGTTGGCCGTGAATTGACCGCCGATAACAACGTGGCATTGTATTTTCCTCCATCCTTCGCCCATGGTTTTGTGGCTTTGGCGAATGACACGCTTGTGTACTACAAATGCACAAATATTCATACGCCGGAAGCAGAACGCGCCATTTTTTACGAAGACCCCGATGTGGGTATCGACTGGCCATTACAGCCCTCCATCGTCAGTCAAAAAGACAAAGAGGCTCCGCTTTTCCAAGAGGCTGAATACAATTTCTAGCTATCTCTGGGTGAAAGGCTAAACAGCAGAAAGGGCGGTTAAAAATGACCAAGATTCTTGTGGGCGGCGGTGCAGGTTTTATCGGGTCCACACTTGTTCCGGTACTCCAGGAACACGGCTATGAAGTAACAGTCGTTGACCTGTTGTGGTTCGGTAACCAATTGCCGGAAGGCACGCGCGTTCTACAGCGACAACTCTTCGATCTCACCGAAAAGGATTTAGAGGGATTTGACCAAATCATTTTTCTCGCGGGACTATCCAATGATCCGATGGCCGAATTCAGTCCCGCCCGCAATTTCGTTGAAAACGGGGCCTTACCGTCATACTTGGCGTTCATGGCTCAAAAGGCCGGCGTAAAACGTTTCATTTACGCAAGTTCCTGTTCTCTTTACGGCTATACCGTGAACGAGCTCTACGACGAAGACTCTCCGGTCACCTGCAGCTACCCGTACGGCATCTCGAAACTGCAAGGCGAGCGGGGCGTGATGCAGCTCCAGGACGACTCTTTCTCGACGATCGCTTTGCGCCAGGGCACGGTTTGCGGCTACAGTCCCCGGATGCGGTTCGATCTCATCATCAACACGATGTTCCGGTGCGGTTTGGTTGAAAGAAAGATTACCATCAATAACCCCTCCATTTGGCGCCCTCTACTCGACGTGCGCGACACCTGCGCGGCCTTCTTGAGAGCTGTTCAGGCCGACGCGTCCATCAGCGGAGCTTTCAACGTGGCCTACGACAATTTCACGGTTGGCCAAGTCGGCGACATCGTACGCGAAGAACTCATGGAATTGACCGGCAAAAAGATCGCCATTGAAGTCTTGAACCAGCAGGATTATCGCAACTACAAAGTAACCTGTGAAAAAGCCCGCACCTATCTCGGATTCAATCCGAAGCACTCCGTCGCGGACATGGTCCGCAACTTGTACCAGCACTTGGATGAATATGGGGATTTTTCCGAGAAGCGCTTTTATAACATTCAGGTCTTCAAGGAATTGCAAGAAACCAAGGCGGATAACTAGCGGCCGTCACCTACGCTCATTTGGAGATACTCAATGAAGGTTCTCATTATTGGGGCCGCGGGCCAACTCGGAAAAGATGTTTGCCGCGTATTTGCCGATGTGGAAGCTACTGAAGCGGACTTGTCGGGTGCTCAAGTGCAATTGGATTTGTGCGAGCCCGCGCGGGTCTGGTCCCTTGTCGTCGATGAGGTCCACCCTGATATTGTCATAAACACCGCGGCCGCTCACAACGTACCGGAATGCGAAGAGAATCCGGCTCGCGCCTTTGCCGTGAATGCCTCGGCGGTCCTGAATTTAGCCAAAGCCTGCCAGGAAGCCCGCGCACGTTTGGTACATATCAGCACGGATTATGTTTTCGGAAATGGCGCTCGACGCCCTTATGTCGAGACCGATGCGCCTGCTCCCCTGAACGTTTATGGCGCTTCGAAGATCGCCGGAGAGTATCTGGCCGCGGCGGAATGCCGTAATCATCTCATCGTTCGCACTTCGGCCATCTACGGCCATGCTCCGTGTCGTGCCAAAGGCGGCAAAAACTTTGTCGAGTTGATGCTTCACCTCGCTGCAACCCGGGGAACCGTCAAGGTAGTAACTGATGAGACCGTATCGCCGACATTCACGTTGGCCCTCGCCCGCCAAATTCGTCTGGCTGCCGAAAAAGGCCAACCGGGTACATATCACGCCACCAGCCAGGGTGAATGCTCGTGGTATGATTTCGCCAAAGCCATCTTCGACGAAACAAAGACGGAGGTGCAGCTTGAAAAAGCCACCAGCGACGACTTCCCCTCGACGGTGCAACGGCCGGACTACTCGGTGCTCGACAACAAGCATTTACGGGACCAAGGCCTCGATGTGATGCCCGCTTGGCGTGAAGGCCTCACCGAGTACTTTCGTACAAAACCCTGAAAATTCCCCCGCATGTGTGGTTTCTGCGCAGGGATGCCGTTTGTTCCGAGTAAGGCCTATTTCTTATGCCCTTCGTGTTCAGCTCGCTGGCTTACGGCCTGTCACATCGTCGTCCCGGTTCAGCCTTTCGAATCCCGCCCCGCGTATGCCAAACACAAAGTGCACGAAGGCCATAAAAGCGGCCCTATGACAAGTCCAGTTACGCCAGCCGTACGACCGAACCCGCCACCCCAAAGAACGAACCAGAAAAAAACTGTTACGCAGGATACCACCCACGCTGCCGTGCCGAATCAGACATATAAACCGGTTGCGCAGCCCATAGTAAATAATAAAAGGCGAATTAAGACCGGTGGTCATGCCATGAGCGTGCACAACTTCGGCTTTGCCCACCACGAGAATCTTCCATCCGGCATCGGCAAAACGAATACAGAGGTCGTAATCTTCCCAATTCGTAAAAAGGGACTCATCGAACAAGCCAACCTCTTCCAGAGCCGCTTTCCGGAACATGACAGCACATGCCGGCGCAAAGTCCGTCTCTATGGTCTTAGCAAATTCTTGAGACCATTCGGTGTTCACGTCGTGACTGCTTATCCAGGCTCTGTCCCGAAGGATATTGCAACGGTAGGTTTGAATGGATTTGTTCTCGTCCTGGTTTAAGATCAGCGCACTCGCCATGGCGGCACCCGGGCGCTCTTCCATTTCATTCACCAGTTCTCTTACAGCATTGGTCGCCACAATGGTGTCGTTATTAAGCAGGAATACATAGTCGGCGCCTTCTTCCAGCGCCTTTTCCATACCGCGGTTACATCCACCGGTAAAGCCATAGTTCTTGTCTAAAGCTACAATGTGCAGCTCTGGAAAAGCCTCCTTCAATGGCGTGACGGTGTCGAACCCCGAGCCGTTGTCGACAAGAATAATTTCAAGATTTGGGTAATCGTTGTCTCGCAAAGACGCGATACATCGTTGCGCCATCTCGTAATCATTCCAGGTTAGGACAACGGCCATCACCCGAGGTACTAGTACTTTTTCTTTTAACTCAGACAATCCAACCTCCCGATTTACATCCCCCTGATTTCAGGACAAACGGAACGCAATTATACACGCTCTCCCCCTCGGCAATTGGATTCCGGGCCAGTATATCAGACGGGGCATGCTCGAAAGAAAGCAACTATTTGACGCTTCATACTACGTGTGATACCTTTTTTACACGCCAATAGCAAAACGGAGAAGGCTCTATGGATAAGCGATGCATATTTTCCAAGAATGGCCCTCCCGCACAGGGCCCTTACTCTCATGCCGTAAAAACAGGGAATCTCCTGTTTGTCTCGGGACAAGGCCCCGTCGCGCCGGACGGAAGCGGAGTGAACAAAGGCTCTCTCGAGGAAGAAGTCCGTTTAACCCTGAGCAATCTGAAAGCCGTGCTTGAAGATGCGGGTTCCGGACTCCAACACGTTGTCAAAGTCAATGCCTATCTTTCCGATATCGACAATTTTGGCGAGTTCAACGAAATATACCAGGAATATTTCCCGATGGACCCCCCTGCACGGACTTGTATTCAAGCAGGAAGGTTGCCTTTCGATATCAAGGTCGAGATTGAGGCCACTGCAGTCATCCCGGACTGAGATCACAGCATGAAAAAACGGTTCTACGTTCATTTTCAGGTGGTTCTGACGCTTTGCGCGGTGGCGCTGTGCAGCCTGAGCCAGGCCCAACAAACTCAACGGACCGCGCCGGAATGGAACGCGCTCGGCGTCGAGCATTACACCGCAGGTAATTGGCCCGCGGCTGTGGAATGCTTTGCCGAGGCCGCAGCCCTCGTCCCGGACAATCAGACGGTTCTGCGCAACCTCTCGAATGCCTACCAAGCTTATGCCGCCCAGGTTGCGGAGGAAAGCGACTACGAGACGGCGGCCCAATATCTTGAAGAGTCCATTGCAATCGATCCCGATAATCCCATGCCGGTAATTCAGCTCGGCTACTATTTCCTCCGCATGGGGCTTGTGCAGGATGCCATCGCCCGACTGGAAGAGGGAATACTTCTCGCCCCCGAAAACCTCGACGCTCACGAGCTTCTCGGAGACGCCTATTATCAGGACAACGACCTTCCCGCTGCGCTGGCCCAATGGGAATTTGTAGCCGAGGTCAATCCCGGGCGTCGCGGCTTGCAGCAAAAACTGGAGAAGGCGTATCGGGAAGATGCTGTCGAGTACAATTTCAGAGACCTTCGCTCGAGGCACTTCCAAATCGGTCATGCACCGGACACCGACCGCGGTCTGCTTCGCCGGACGCTAACGGTGTTGGAACATGCGTATCGAGATATCGGCCGGAATTTCGGCAATGTGTACCCTCCCACTCCTATTCAAGTAAAGGTCTATGTGGCCGACGATTTTGCACGCGCCACAGCCCTCGGGCCTCACGTTGCCGCGATTTACGATGGGACCATACGCCTGCCGGTAAGTGATCGAGAAGGGCGCTTAATCAACCCGGAAGAACTTCGCCGGCTCTTATACCACGAATACACGCATGTCGTAGTCCGTTATCTGTGCCGCGAAAAAGCCCCCTGGTGGCTTAACGAAGGCCTGGCGGAAACATTTTCAAACGATCTTTCACCCCGGGATGTCGGTTTTCTGCGCCAAGCCTTCGATAATGGTCAGCTTATTCCCTTCGGTGACATTCAGGAGTCCCAAGTAAGAATGGCCAGCGAATATGAATTGCGGTTGGCCTATCGCCAGGCCCACGCCGCAACGCAATATTTATGGCGACGCTATGGCGCACAGGGACTCGTTCGCATGATGGACGCCCTTGCACAAGGTATCCCACCCGAGGAAGCTTTACTCCAAAGTTATAAATTAAACTATGACCAGTTGCTAAACGACGTGGTAGGAAGTGTCATACGAAACGGTTATTAACGATTACTTCTCACGATGAGGGTCCCCGTTCGCGCAAAATCGCGTGCAAACGTTTAGCCGGGGCCTTACAGATTCCATACAACAAGGCGGCGGCTATGACCATTCTCACCTTACTCGCACTAACAGCCTGTGCAGCGGGAAGCGGCTCGACGCTTTCGGGGCACGTGCTCACCATGGAGGGGACGCCCATTCCAGAAGCCCGTGTTTTCGTCGAACAGGGCCTTGCCGGCTCAGTTCGCGAGTCACGCGCCGACCGGCAAGGGTTCTACCGTTTCGAAAACATAGACTCTGGAACGGCCGGGCTCTTCGCTATTGCCGACAAATACGCTTTCGGCGGGCTCAGCATTACGGTACCTCGCGACGAACAGGTCAAGGACCTCACCATTCGCCTCCGGCCACGAAGCCGTATATCCGGGAAAGTCGTAAATGAGGAACGCGACCCCGTCTCAGGAGCACGAATCATACGCATCGGCCTCATAAACGAACCACAGGCCGAAAACCCCAACGCTACCACCAAACTGGGCATTCCCTATGCCAAACTCGAACCTCTTGGATTTAAGCCTGTGGTCACTGACTCGGAGGGCCGGTTCACCGTACCCGCTCTGCCCGAAAACGGTGTGATTGCACTGAAAATGGCATGCCATGGCTATGCTCAGCAGGGCATCGCAGAATTGCAGGCCGGCAGCTCTGATGTGAAAATCGTCGTTAAACGGGGCATCTTGATTAAAGGACGTGTGCTCACACGCTCATCGCAAACCCCTTTAAGCGGCGCACTCATCATCATACGCAACGCGCAACCCCCTCATGACACCGCCCTCACCAACAGCGATGGCGCGGGAGAATTCGCGATCCGCCTCGAACCCGGCGTGTACCTTTATAAAGCCTCGGGGGGAGACTTTCGCGGCATTGGCTGGCAAGAGCTTCTTATAACCGGCCAACAACACACACAGAATCTTGTCATATACACCGTGGGCTCCTGCGAAATTCGCGGCAAAGTGGCAAACGCGGTCACCGGCGACCCGGTACCCGGCGCCCGGCTCATCTTGCGTGCATTTGGAAATCCCGATTCAAGCACACGCACCAATTCGCAAGGTGAATACACTCTCCCAGGCGTCGAAGGAGAGAACACGGTTCTTCTCGAATCGGCCCCCGGTTACATCCTTCCCGAGCGGAACGCGCGGCCCGTCCACAGCGCGGAAAACGAATCGGTAGACCTGCCTACGTTCTGGGTCCTTCCCACACCCGAGGTGGACCTGGCGATCGTCGACAAAGACCTCGAGCCGGCGCCGCATTGTGTCGTCTCGCTTGCGCAGCCCCCTCAGTTCGGATGGCAAGCCGTAGATGACGAAGGCCGGGTTTCTCTACGCATGCGGCAACTGGCGTCCGAAGGGGTTGTCCTGGGCATTGCCGAACACTTGGCCTCTAACAAGGCAGCCCTATTCGCATTTAACGCGCGCGAAAACAAAGAACCAATAGTGCAACTGTTACCCGTGTCCACGGTTACAGGACAAACCCAGAATTCGGCCGGCGCTCCGGTCCCTGGAGTGATCATAAGCATTGTCCTGGCCGAAGACCAAGTGGCATCCCCCCTCTGGCGCACGGTCACGGGTCCAGACGGCCGTTTCGAGGTCCCATCGGTCGTCCCTCATGTTCAGCTCCAATGCATCGCGCAATCGCCAAACGGAGATATCACCTCCTCCCCATTTGTGCTTGCCCCGTCAGAAACCCACAACGTAGGGGAACTCACCGTTTCCGAGTCGGCGGGAGGAACCTCCCTTCGCGACCACAAACTCAAATGGCGAAAGTATCCGAAAATCGCGGGCCCGGATATCGCCAAGCGCGAAAACCGTCCCGCGGTGGTCGCCTTTTGTCAACGGGACCAAATCGCTATGACCAGCGAAGGCTGGCATCATGTTTCGGTTCTCCTTTCCGACCCTCCGATCGATTTCATCGTTGTGGCCGACGCTCCTCCATCGGCCGCCATGGCACCCGAAATCCCGCTGCTGCAGGCAGCAAGACCGGGAACCGCAACAACGTACCTCATTTCCGCGGAAGGCACAGTCGTTTTCGAGACTTTTGGCATACCACCAGTCGCAGCAATCCGCCAATTACGAGACGGTTTAGAATAATGAAACATCTGATTGCTTTTATGCTGACTCTGGCGGGCCTTTCCGCAGGCGCTATTGATATCCAGGGCCGCGTGCTCGACCCAACGGGCGATCCCGTCGCGGGAGCAGACGTCTGGCTCTCCCGCGAACGCATCGTCACCGTCACAAAAACCGACGATAAAGGAGAATTTGGCTTTTCAAATGTACCGCCGGGCAAGATTTCCATCACCGCCCGAACACCGGAATTGGCTCTGAGTGGATTAACGGGCCACATTTTCGATGACCTGACGGCCGATCTCCACCTAAAACCTGCCGAAACCGTCCGTATCCGTGTCATCGATCACGCTGGAAATCCGGTCGAAGGAGCACGTGTCAAGCGCCTGGTCATAGACGAGGCATTTGAAATCTTCCCCGGGGATCTCGTCCAACATGGTTTTCCTTCCATCCGCAGTGATAAAGATGGCGCTCTTTCTCTTCTAGGTATTCCGGAAGGAAGCTATGTGGCGGTAACCCTCGAACACCGCAAATTCTGCGATCTCTTCCTTCCTTACCTGGTTCCCCATTTAAACCAACATCCCGCGCAAATGTACCCGGGACAGGTTTTCCGTGGGCATATCACCTCCGCTGATGGAACGGGGGTGGCGAATGCCCGCACTCTCCTGTTTCGCGAAGATGATGAGCAGCGCTTGCTTATGTATGACGTACTCGCCGACGCAGAGGGGTACTTCCGAAGCATTGTCCTTCCAGGCACCTATTCCGTCGAAGTTCATCACCCTGATTATCCTACGCCGTCCCCGGAAGAAGTTGAGATTACAGACAGTCTGGACGAGACGATTTTCGACGCAACGCTTTCTCCCCCACACACCATCGAGGGAACCGTCATCGGGCCAGACGACAAACTCATGCCGGGCGTTGCCGTCACGTATCTTGTAGGCGATTTCGCCCAAGACCAAGCCTTTACCGATGGTGACGGCAAGTACCGCTTGGTAGCTGCCTCGGGAGAAGGCCGCGTGCATGTGATTCCCCCCTCCGGCTACATGACAGCGGAGCCGCTGGACATCATGGTGAAAATTAAGAAAATTCCCCGCACCCAAATTCCTCCCATAGCCCTTAAGAGATTGCCGTCGCTCAAAGGGAGAATCGTAAACGCCGAGGATGCGCCTCAGGAGGAGGTTTTCGTCAAGACACTGAACCTCGAACCCCCGCGGTTTGTCCTTACCAATGCTCAAGGACAATTCGAGATTTCCCTGGATACTATGCCCGAAGAAAAGAAGGTCAAACTACGCGCAGAACATCCGTTGCGCTTCCGACGCCGTGATTTCGAAATCAACGCTCGCAACCCTAAGGACAACATCAAAATAACGTTACGGCCTTTTCAACCTGATCTACACCCCAATGATCCGCAGAAAGCCCCGAATGATTTGAGCCGACTGGTTGACAAGGCCGCCCCGGCCTGGACCTGTGAAGAATGGCTTAACGGCGAAGAGATTACTTTGGATGATCTGCAAGGGAAGGTCATCGTGCTTGTTTTATGGGCCGGCTTCGACCCCTATGGGGCCAACACCGCTCCGCTGTCCGAAGTGATTCTTCTGCATAAGACACTCGCCAAGACAACAGACGACCTCGCTTTTATCGGAATCCACGACGATTCGGACCCTCCCGATGTCGTGAAGGACTACCGTGACCGCCTGGGCATCACCTTTCCTGTCGGCGTGGACGCCTCTCCAATGGTTACGCATAAGAGATACTACACAACCGTCCTGCCTCAAGTGATTCTTATTGATAAACAAGGTATCTTGCGCTATTTCGACATCGAAGGACGTTTACTGGAACTTATCAAAGACTTGCGGCGCCGTCCGTAGCATTGCGTCACATAGGCCAACTGAATACGCCAACTCATTCTGCCACAAAAAAACGCCGCGCTCGGAAAAAGAGCTCGACGCACTTAAACGAATTGGGTACTTATTACGAATGCATGGCCGCGATACGCTTCTGCAGTCGCGACTTTTTCCGGGCGGCATTGTTCGGATGAAGCACCCCTTTACGCCCAGCCTTGTCTATCGCTGACAATGCCAGAGGCGTAAGCTCTTTGACTTTGACTTCATCTTTCGCATCTGCGGCCGTCAAGACCTTTTTCACGTATGTGCGCACTTTTGCACGAACCGCTTGATTACGCTGCCGGTTGTGTTCATTTGTCCTAATCCGCTTTTTCGCAGATTTGATATTGGCCATCCTTGCTTTCTCCTCAAGAACTAATGGAAACGCATTGTTGTTTTTCCTCAAAGAAACACAACTTTAGCAAATAGTTCCGCCGTTCTGCAAGTTTTCCCGGGCCAGTTTTCCCGGGCCTTGCTTGGGTAAAGCATCGGGGAAACTGAATCGTCCCCTCGGTGTAAACGCCAACGAAGAGCCCGTTTTCCGTAGACAAGAACGTTCCACACTGATCTTAGTGGTCCGCCTTGTGTCTCACACAGCGAATATTTTAATGCCGGGGTCTACCTCGAAAATACTCGGTTCAGAGCGCTTGTCCCCCGCTGGCGGGGGGCCAGCAACGGCTTCGCCGTGCGTCGTCTTCAAATCGGCGGCAGCCGATTTGGGGGTGGGTTCTTGTATTTCATGGTCTACGGGTGAGCCCCATGGCTCATGTTTCGCTGCCTCGAAGATTTCAAAAACCGGGACTGTACCAAGTGAGCGACGAAGGAGCGAGACGGGACTGTCCCAGCGTTTTTGAATAAGTCGCCCCCATCTTTATGGTCCGCGGATAAGCCGCCGGCTCATGCTCCGCTACCTGCCTCGAAGATTTCAAAAACCGGGACTGTACCAAGTGAGCGACGAAGGAGCGAGACGGGACTGTCCCAGCGTTTTTGAATAAGTCGCCCCCATCTTTATGGTCCGCGGATAAGCCGCCGGCTCATGCTCCGCTACCTCGAAAATCCCTATTCGCCCTCAAGTCGTTTCACGCTCACGCCGTAACGGGGGGGCGGATTGTCCAATCCGCCTTGATTCCCCCTTACGCAGCATTGACGGTAAGAACCGGGCCTACCCACTCCTCGCGAAACGATCAGGGCCGCGCCGTGTGCGTCCGTGTTTGTCCGTGTGGCGCTGCCCCGAAAATTTGGCCAATGTGGGACCGCCGCCCCCGGCGGTCAGTACAAGTCGTTACAACGAACGCGGACGTATCCGTCCGCGGTGATCTTATGGACGGGCTGGACAGCCCGTCCTCCCTTGCCGGAGCGTCATTAGTATCATGTTCATGGTGTGCGGGTGAGCCCCATGGCTCATGTTTCGCTGCCTCGAAAATCCCTATTCGCTCTCAAGTGGTTTCACGCACACACCGTAACGGGGGGCGGATTTTTTAATCCGTCCGCCAGTGAATGGGGCGGTTTTGAACGGGTGGATTTGAAAACCCGTGGACCTCTTTTTGAGAATCCGAATCTTGACAGTGTCTCTATCCTCCTGGAGCGGCGCATTGGCAAGGATCTTTACCTCAGTT
>JAWODE010000280.1:0-4080 GCA_046483455.1 Candidatus Hydrogenedentota bacterium
CCGTCATGTCCCCATTGCTGGAGATGATCTTGCTCCCGTGCATAATCACCGTCATGTCACGAAAGATGTGCCCGTATTCGGAGCTTCCGGGCGCCCATGAGATGTGAATGTGTCCCTCATCATCCTTACTGATCCTGGCATTACCATCGAAGCAGTTTTCGTTCAACGAGCTCAGCCCTCGCCCGCTTGTCTTCAGCAAGTAAGAGATCCCACCGTCCGGCTCCTCTCGCTCGCTAACATTGAGCGAGACTCCCTCTGCCGCTGCTGCTTCCGCGCTGCGTGGACGGCCAGGTCAGGCGCAGATCGTGGCGCCATTGCCAGCCGCCGTCGATCTGCTCCAGTCCGCGCTCCGCCAGGGATAAACGGGCGAAGTCGGAAGTACACGGTTATCTTCGCTCGCCAGGAAAGAAGATCTTGCGTTTTTCTTCCTCTTCGTGTTGGCGGTAGAGAAGGGCCGTATGGCCGATCATGCCGACGACCTCGCTCTCCGTCGCAGTGGCGAGTTCGTCGATGAGGGCGCGTTTCTCGTCCTTGCGATCCACAAAACGCACCTTGACGAGTTCGTGGGCCGTCAACGCCTTATTGGTCGAATCGATCAGCGTGTCCGCGATGCCGTTCTTACCCACCATTACGATAGGTTCGAGCTTTTGCCCCAGCCCGCGAAGGTATTTTCGGTCCGCGCCGCTTAATGCTCTCATTCAGCCTCCTTAGGGGAAACGTTGTCCACAGGCCGCACCACGATGCGGTATTCCTCACGCTGGGTGAACGGCAACACCAGCACGAGCTTGGCATTGCTCAACGACGAATGTCCGTCTTTGGTGTAAGGATTGTGTTGCCTCGCGGGCCACGTGAGCGACGCGCCCTTGGGCATTGTCACGCGAAGCCCTCCAAAGTCGAAATAGGCGCCCACCATTTCACTCGTAAGCTCAAGGTCTTCTTCGTCAAGGTCAAACGCCTCCCCGTCCTCGGTCGTCACCACCGATGCCCGCATCAGGAAAGGCACGTGGGCCTCGGCCTGCACCCCCTTGGGCGCGCGGTAGGTCAGCGCGAACGAACCGTCCTCCAACGGCCGCACCGCGACGCTGCAAGGCGTATCGCCATACTCGAGTGCCAGCGTGGACGCATCGGACCCTACCGAAAGAGATGCGGCCGTCGGTGTCCAGAGCAGATCGATGTCGGGGCGGAACGAGGGCGACTCGTCGCCCGGCGTGTGATACAACAGGGATGCATCGCCGACCGTAAACGTCGACCACAATGGTTGCAGTTTCGTGTGCCCTCCGCCGATTACAAGCCCGAGCGCATCGTGGTAGACATCCACCAGGTTCTGGCGATCCTGAATCCACCGACTCTCCGAGACCTCACAGACATATCCCGCCATGGCCCACTGCCACGGCGCCGCCCGCCGGATCAGCATTCGGTCGCCGTCCATCAACCGCGTAAACTCGTCGGATGAAGATGGCGGCATGACGACCTCGCCGTCTCCACCATAAAGCAGCATCGAGGCCGCATAGTCGCCTGAAGCAAGTTTCTCGTCCGGGCCGCTATACAGAGCGAGCTGCTGCAACAAGAATCCGCGGCCCTCGGGGGTCCACGAGAACCCCACGTTTCCAAGGGTAGCCCCCGCGTGATAGACCTGCCGCTCATCAATACACGCAACAGGCGAGCCGTCCGGCCATAATACACTCGAATGAAATCGGGCTGAACGTTCCAACGCCTCTAAGGCAACAGGATCTCTCGAGCAGTGGTAATAGGTCCCAAGGGCATCGACATATACGGCGTTGTAGCCCACAACCGGCCCGCAGTGCTCCGACCAATAACCGCCCTCGGATTGTTCTTCAACCACGCGCGCCATGAAGCCTTGGGCTGCGTCGCGCCACTCCTCATTGTCGAAACATTGTCCGGCAATGTATAGGGCCATGGCGTGGTGGGTCGGGATATTGTGGACCCGCCCGTCCATCTTCTTGCGGATGCCGGAGAATCCCAGGAGCAGTCCCTCCTCCCATTTCTTGCGCGTTTCCTTTGGCAACGCGTCTTTCACCAATGAATATGCCCGAATCCAGCGGCTGTAGGTCCAGGGCATGTGGATTTGACCCCAGGTCGAATTATCCTTTTTGCGGAAGGTCCACATGCCTTTTTCGTCCATCGCATCCACCAGAGCATTACCGCCGGCGGCGATGGCCTCGAGCACTTCCGGGTCGTGAAAATACGGGTTGTTCGGGTCTTCAATCGCCCATGCGGCCGCGAGGGGATAAATGCGGTTCTGGTCGCGGCATATCCACGGTTCGCTGCCGAACCGCCCGGTTTCAGCATGGTACACCTCGAGAATGCCCGGCACATCGTCGACCACGCATTGCACGAAATAATCATGGGGCGGCCAATCGTCGAAGGCGCCGGCGCCAAACGCAGCCGCGGAGATTGTACAAAGACAAAGAAAAACAACGGTGAAGTGAGCCTGCATGAGAAAACATCCTTTCGGGTGGCATTGCTTCTTTTCCAGACAAAATGACGTCACGCGCTTTGAGATGATAAAGTACATAGGGGAAAGGCGGCAAATCCCGCATTTTCTCTCGTAATTGTGAATCCTTGTACCGCAAATGGAGACCTGACTCTCATGAAACTACAACAATTTTCCAGGTGGTTGGTTGCATTGACGCTCTTGGCGGTCGCGGCCGCGGTCCAGGCCGAAGCCCCCGAGCCCTTTACCGTCGTCCTCCTGCCAGACACCCAAAACTACGCCGAAAAATACCCGGAGACCTACAATGCCCAAATGCAATGGATTCGCGACAATGCGGAGAAAGAAAACATCGCGTTCGCCATTCATCTTGGGGATCTCGTTCAGAACGCCCACATCGAAGAACAGTGGCAGGTGGCCGATGCCGCCCATAAGATTCTCGATGGTCACGTGCCGTACAGCGTCGTCCCGGGCAACCACGACATGAAATCCGTGGACAAGAAACTGACCCGCGAAACGCCCCTGTACAACAAGTACTTCCCCCCGGAACGTTTCAGCGAACAGCCCTGGTACGGCGGCCACATGGGCGACAATAACGCCTCGAATTACTGCCTGTTCGAGGCGGCCGGCATGAAATTCCTCGTGCTTAGTCTCCATTTCGCCCCCAACACGGCCATGCTCGAGTGGGCCGCCGACGTTATGAACGAGCATCCCGAGCATCGGGTTATCCTGGTTACGCATTATCACATGCGCCCTGAAGGACGAGCCGCCGATGAGGCGCCGTATGGCATACAGGGCCACGTCGGCGAACGCCTCTGGAATGCGTTCATCAAGAAACAGCCGAGCATTTTCATGGTGGTCAGCGGCCATGTGCTTGGTGTACATCATCAGGTCGCGACCAATGACGCCGGCGAACCCGTGATTGAAATTTTATGCGACTACCAAGGCGAGGAAAACGGCGGCAATGGCTGGTTGCAAACCATGCGCTTCGTGCCAGAGAAAAATAAAATCTACGTGGAGGCTTACTCGCCTACGCTCAACGAGACCCGCACGGGACCGCCCGACACTTATACCGTCGAATACGCCATGACTGAGGCGGCCGTGGGGCAATCGCATTAAAACGCTGTGTGAAGCCTCAGTTTCCAGATATGAAGTCATCTTCTGCCCTGCGTTCTTGCTGCAAAGTCGGTTTCTTAATGCAACGTTATCGGTCTGGGGAGGCCTCTTCCGGTGTGGGACCGCCGCCCCCGGCGGTCGGCCGGATAAATGACCGGCGAGGGCGCCGGTCCCACACCCAAATTAAGAATGCAGGTGAAATGACTAAGCTGCAATACAAGTCACCGACGCCACAGCAACCGTTCTTGAGGGGCGAATTATGTGCGATTGTCCTGGAGACTGCCACGGCAAAACCCTGATGCCTGGTGCAGAGACGAGATCCTCAAGCTTGAGTAGCCGTAGCATAAGAAAATGTTGTCAAAAAACTTCTCTACTTATAGAGACGAAATGCGATATCACGGGCGATAGGCGGCAGCGCCAACTCGAGCCTGCCTTGCGCGCCAACGGTATGTGTCTCGGAATCCACGGCCCGGCCTTCGTACGTGTCCCACTGTTCCACGCGCCACTCGCCC
>JAWODE010000385.1:0-7160 GCA_046483455.1 Candidatus Hydrogenedentota bacterium
ACGGCCTCCCCGTGCGCGTAAAGCCCCGGGAATCGCTCCGCATTCAACAGATTCTTGATGCTATCTACGCATCCTCGAAAAAGGGCAAAGAGGTGGCGATAAAATAGGGCGCCTTCCAACGCGGGAGCTTTTATGTTTTCCGCGATTGATAGGTTTTATCTATACGTCTTATAAACATGCTGGGGCTCCCCCTAACCTGGGAATACGGAACGTTGCGCGTGCTAAAGGGGAATTCAGTTTCCCCTATATGCTATCTTATGAATTCTGTGTGTTTCTTGTAGGTAATTTCCGCCCGGAAGGGCGTGTGAGCAACCGTGGTTGAAGGAGAAAAGGAACGATGGCAGAACAAGACATTGGGTTGATCGGTCTTGCCGTAATGGGCGAGAACCTTGTGCTTAACATGGAAAGTAAAGGCTTCGGCGTGGCGGTCTTCAACCGCACGGTTTCTAAGGTAGACAGGTTCATCGAGGGCCGCGCGAAGGGCAAGAACATCGTCGGATGCCATAGCATTGAGGAATTCGTGCAAAGTCTGAAAAAGCCCCGCCGGGTTATGCTCTTAGTGAAGGCCGGCGAAGCGGTGGATGCCTTTATCGAGAAACTTATCCCCCATCTCGAGAAGGGCGACATCATCATCGATGGCGGCAACAGCCATTTCCCGGACACTATCCGCCGCACGGAATACGTCGAGAGCAAGGGGTTGCTGTACATTGGTACGGGCGTGTCGGGCGGTGAAGAAGGGGCGCTTAAGGGCCCCTCGATGATGCCCGGCGGTTCGCCCGAAGCGTGGCCCCACGTCAAGGACATATTCCAGACCATCTGCGCCCACACCGAATCCGGCGAACCCTGTTGCGACTGGGTTGGGGAAGGCGGCGCGGGCCATTTCGTCAAGATGGTCCATAACGGGATTGAATACGGCGACATGCAAATGATCTGCGAGACCTACCACCTCATGAAGGAAGGTCTCGGCATGTCCAACGAGGAAATGCATGACGTGTTTGCCGAATGGAACGAAGGTGAGCTCGATTCATACCTTATCGAGATCACCCGTGATATCCTCGGCTACAAGGACGAGGATGGCAACGCGGTCATAGACCAGATTCTGGACACCGCGGGGCAGAAGGGGACTGGGAAATGGACCGCGATCGCCGCGCTCGAAGAGGGCCAGCCACTGACGCTCATTGGCGAGGCCGTATTCGCGCGGTGCCTGTCGGCACTCAAGGAAGAACGCGTCGAAGCGGCTAAGCACTTGAAGGGTGAAACAACGCCGTTCTCGGGCGATAAACAGGCCTTTATCGACGATCTCCGCAAGGCCCTGTACGCTTCGAAGATCGTCTCCTACGCCCAGGGCTACCAGTTGATGCGTTCCGCCGCCAAGACGTACGGCTGGAACCTGAATTACGGCGGCATCGCCCTCATGTGGCGGGGTGGCTGCATTATCCGGTCCGTTTTCCTTGGAAAGATTAAGGAGGCCTTCGACAACAACCCGAAGTTGGTCAACCTGCTGCTCGATCCATTCTTCAAAGACGCCGTCACCTCGGCACAGGCTTCCTGGCGCAATGTAGTCGGCGAAGCGGTCAAGATGGGCATTCCCGTGCCCGCTATCAGCACGGCGTTGGCCTTTTTCGACGGCTACCGTCACGAACGGTTGCCCGCCAACCTGCTCCAGGCTCAGCGCGACTACTTCGGTGCCCACACCTACGAGCGGGTCGACAAACCGCGCGGCGAGTTCTTCCACACCAATTGGACCGGCCACGGCGGCGATACGGCCGCGTCGACCTATAACGTGTAAGTTTCAATTCAGCGCTATATCGGCCGGAGGAGTGGTAAGGGCTCCTTCGGCCGGTTTTTTTGCATTTCCCCCCTTACGCCGATGCCGAGCTGGCCTTCGGCGGTCCCTGGGAAGATTGCGCCGCGCGATGTTTTTTCGGAAAGTCCTATAAGTCATATAAGTCCTATAGAGCATGTAGGGCTTATGGGACGGATATCAGCGATCCGCTCGGGGCGGCATAGAGCCTTCATTGCCTTGCGAAAGGCCTGGGCCAAAAGGCTCCAAATTGAGCGCAAAGCGGAGATAGCCGCCTCTTTTATCAACTTTCCCTATTCCACCCGCGCCGGGTCCCAGATGGTGGCGGCGATGTAGCGTTCGGGGCCGGTTGCCTTCTCGTTGATGTAATAGGTGGTAACCACCTTGCCGTCGGGGCGCTGGATGCTGCGGCAATAGCCGATATCGCGGTCATTGCCGTCGTCGCGGAGGACGATTTCGTCGCCCCAGGTCTGGCCTCCATCTTTGCTGAGCTTCGCGGCGATGCGGAATGGCTCTTCACGCACGCCGTAGGTCAAGCAGAGGCGTCCGTCGGCAAGTTGGATGAGACAGGGCGGATTACCCTCGCCGTTGCTCGGGACGGGGTCGTTGAGAAACTTCCACGATTGGCCGTTGTTCTTCGAGATGTAGGCGGCGATCCAGCGCTTCTCGGCTTCGCGCCGCCGGATGGTCGTGAGCAGGGTGTTTTCGTTCAGGCGCACCGTCGAGGGCATGATGCCGAAACCTTCGGGTTCGGGCATGATCCACGACACGAATTCCCAGGTCTTGCCGCCATCGGCTGTACGCATGCAGAACGGCCGTCCTTCGGTGCCGTCCGATTTCCCCGCCGTCAGGAAGAGCATGCATTCGTGTTTTCCATCCACAATGTAGTCGGTGCGTGCGGCGATGCCATTTACGCCCAGATTGGGCAGAATGTAAGGGCCTGCCCAAGTGCGACCGCGGTCGTAGGTGTAGAAAAACTTCGAGGGGGTGCGGGCGTCGATGTCGGTCATACGGAGGGTCATGGCAAAGTCGGGATGGGTGAAATCAATGCCGCCCGGGCACTTCTTCTTTTCGGGAAGGTTGAGTCCGGGCGTTTCAATCCCGTGCAAGGCGTCGCCCTCCGCCATAGGAACGCCATGTTTGGCGGGGTTTTCCAGAGACCATGTTTTTCCGCCGTCGAGACTGCGCGCAAACCAATGTTCTTCAGGCTTTTCGCGGTCGATGTGGTGGCGTGTAGGTCCGAGGTTTTTGTAATAGCCTCTCGCGAATCCGACCAGAATCTCGTTGCCCCAGTTCCACATGCCGAAATTGGCGGGCCACCCCCCAAACCGTCCTTTCTCGTAATAGACCTTGACGTGCTTCGCATCCACGGCGTTGTTCCCTTCTTCAATTTCGGCTGCATCGCACACGAGCACCGGGGCCATGGCCACAACCGCGATCACGATAGCTCCAGCTGGTTTCATCCCTTTATCCCTCCAGATTTCGTATAACATCGAATTCGCCGGTCCGGGCGGCTTCGAGGACCGGTCCCATATAATCGTCCACTTGTTCGCTGGTCAAGGGTACCGGCATGTTCTTCAATTTCATGGCCAGCTTCGGACTCTTTGCAGCGCTCAGCGCGCGCTCGATGTGGGCACTTGTGAATCCCGGTACCTCCTCGAGGGTGGTGGGGAAGCCGATGTCGCGCGACAGGTTGACCATTGCCTCGGCAACGGCCATTCCGAGGTCACGGCCATGTAATGACGACAGATTCGCCTTCGTGTATCCGGCCGTTTTGTATATCTCCCCCACTTCGCGCAATTTGTCTTCGATGGCCGGCGCGAAGAAGACGGTGTAATAGGGATTCATCAAGGCGCAAGCCCGGCCGTGGGGCAACAGGTCTACCAGCGAGAAGCTCGTCAGGTGTGCGCCATTGGTGCCCCCGAGCATAATGGCATAGCCCCCGAGATCGGTACCGAGGCCGATGGCTTCGCGGGCGTCCAAATTTTCAGGCTCGGCGCAGGCGTCTTTTACGTGAGTGACGAGAAGCTCGATGCCCGACAACGATACCGGGCGGACCGCTTCGAGTGTCTTGCCGGACGCGCCGTAGAACACCTCGAGACAGTGTGCTACGCCGTCCAACGCCCCATCCATGGTGAAATCAGGCGACATGGTAACCGTTTTGGCGTAATCGAACAGGCATCGTGGGGGCACGACCGCGTCATCCACAATCAACATTTTTTGTGCGCTTTCGACGTCGGTTACATTCGAATACTTGGTGAGATGAGCCGCGGAACCCGACGCCAGTTGCACCGCCAGTATCGGCAGCATTCGCTTGCCGGAAGCTTTCAGGAGTTTAGTTACCTGGCCGGTCCCGAAATAATCGTTGAGGTCGGGGTAATCCGCTTGGAGCGCCAGGTACGCCACCGCGGCTTTGGTCGCGTCAATACCGCTGCCGCCTCCAACCGCTACAACGCAGTCCGGTGATTGTTCCGCAAGGGCGTCCGCAATGCGAACGACGTCTTCTTGTGGCGCGTTCGGCTGTGCTCCCGCGATGAAATCCCCCGTAGTGGACAGGCCGGCCTTTTCCAGGGATTCCCGTGTTTCCGCATGCAGGCCCGGTCCCCAAGGCTTGCCGAATCCCGACGTCACCACCGCTGGTCGCGAACCAAGGCCGCGGGCATGCTCGCCAAGACGCGGAAAACACTGTAATCCATGAACATAAGCCTCGCCTTTGAACAGGTGAATAAGCTTTTCGGCTTCTTGTCGCTGATCCGATGTCACGTTGGTTCTCCTTTCCACCGGTGCATTATACGGAAAATAGCGTAGAGTGCTCACCTGCGAGCCGATTCGCTATAATGGCGTTAATTGGAAAAGAAGCCTGTTTAACTGGGGGTGAATATGTACGTTGGACGCATTGTAAGTATTGCCATGACCAAAGACGGCCGCGTGTGCGGTATATACCGCGTTTCAAGCCGTTCGTTTCCGAACCGGACGGCCGTGTTACGCGAAGATACAGCGAGTATTGTGCCGAAGGCCGGTCACGAAGCCGACGTGCACAAGAATCCATACATCGCCTATAACTGTGTGCGGGTGGTATGCAATGGCGAGGTGGCGGTGGTGACGAACGGTGGCCAGACGGACCCGATCGCCGAAAAGATCATGAACGGCATGTGTTCACGTGATGCCTTGGTGCTTTCACTGATGACGCTGGACTATGAAAAGGACGCTTACAACACACCGCGCATCGCGGGAGTGGTCGACAAACGCAATGGCGGCGCGGGGTACCTTGGCATCGTGCGCGAGGACGGTCTTGAAGTGCGCCGAATGCCTGTGGAATCGGGCAAGTTTTATTACGTGGCGACCTACGAGGAAAACACGTTGTCCGATGCCCATAGCGGCACATTTGGCGCGGAATCGGCCGAGGATGCCTGCCAATTCCTCCTTGGCGGAGGGGTGTTCGCGGAACGGACGAATCCTGTGGCCGCGGTCGCGGCCATGGGTACGCATACCGGCTTTGAGCTGGCAACAGCGGATGCAACGAACCGGTCATGACGAACGGATTCAGCGAGGAACTCGACCGCCTTATTCGGGCCCGCTACACGCTTCTGTACGTGGTGACGTGGGAAGAGGACCGCGCCATGCGTATCCTCCTGGATTTGGCCGAAAAGCAACGCAAGTCGCTTTACGAGTGGTCGATCACGAACGGTTTGCGATGTGTATACGGTCCAGCCGGACAGACCAGCGGGTCACGCACGCGCGACGCCCTGAAGATGCTCAATGAGATTCTGCAGAAAGAGGACCCTGCCCTCTACGTGCTCAAGGATTTCCATGCGTATCTGGACGCGCCCGAGATGATTCGCCAGGTGCGTGACCTTGGGCACGCCCTCGGGCCTACCAAGAAGACGCTGGTCTTTTTGTCGCCCGCGCTCAAGCTGCCGCGCGAGCTCGAGAAGGATATGACGATTCTCGATCTCCCCCTGCCGACGTACGATGAGTTGAATCAGCTTCTGGACGAATCAATTGGTCCCCCGGGTTCGGCCCGGAAGTTTCAGGTACGGTTACGGCCCCAAGACCGCGATGCGCTGGTCAAGGCCGCCCAGGGCTTGACGATGAAAGAAGCCGAGAACGCTTTCGCCCAGGCCATCGTGCGGGATAGTGTGCTGGATGCGCACGATATCGCGGCAGTTGTTTCGGAGAAACGGCAGGTAATCCGCAAATCGGGGTTGCTTGAGTATTATGATGTTGCGGCAGGCCTTGCCGACGTTGGCGGCATGGACATTTTAAAAGACTGGCTCAAAAAGCGCGTGCGCGCGTTTGGCGACGACGCGCGGAAGTACGGGCTGCCCCAGCCGCGGGGCATCCTGCTCATGGGTGTTCAGGGATGTGGCAAGAGTCTCGTGGCCAAGACCATCGCGAGACAGTGGCAGTTGCCCCTGCTTCGAATGGACATGAGCATGATTTTTCAGGGGTATATCGGCAGTTCTGAGCAGAACATGCGTAATGCGACCAAAACGGCGGAGAGTCTCGCGCCGGTGGTTCTATGGATCGACGAAATCGAAAAAGCGTTCTCCGGTGTCGAGGGGTCGGGGAGTTCAGACGCGGGCACGACTGCCCGCGTGGTGGGCACGTTTCTCACGTGGGTGCAGGAGAAAACCTCGCCGGTCTTTGTCGTTGCGACGGCCAATGAAGTGCGCGATTTGCCCCCGGAATTGCTTCGCAAGGGCCGTCTTGACGAGATTTTCTTTGTCGACCTTCCCCGGAGCCGCGAGCGGGCCGAGATTTTTGCCATTCACCTGCACAAAATTGGCCGCGAGCCCATGAAATTCGACCTGCATGAACTCGTAAGGGCTTCGAGCGGATTCAGCGGCGCCGAGATCGAGCAGGCCATCATTGCTGGTCTCCACGAGAGCTTTTTCGATAACCGGGAACTCGAAACCCGCGACATTCTCAAGGCGATTCAAGACACGGTGCCGCTGTCTCAGACGATGCGGGAAAAGATCGACGAATTGCGCATGTGGGCGCGGGACCGGGCACGTCCCGTTACCTCGGGGTCGGACATCTTTTCCGAGAAAGCAACCGATGAGTGACCGGTTCAAGTGGCTTGAGATAGACACCGGCCAAGAAGAGCGGCAGATATCCCGAAAACCGCATGTCCGTCCTCATGATGCGTCGTCGTTTTACTTGGCGGCCCGCGATATGCGCGAAGCGGCCCATTGGGGCGCGGCGTGCGACTACTACCGCAAGGCGGTGGGCCTGAACGACCAGCATTATGGCGCTTGGTGCGAACTCATCGATACCCTGGTCCGTAGCAACCAGCTTGACCTTGCCGACCAAGTTAGCGTGGATGCTTTTGCGAATTACCGGCAGGTCCGGC